>CAYMXG010000177.1:0-5460 GCA_964394115.1 uncultured Enterobacteriaceae bacterium
GCCCTGGCGGGGCCCGGTCAACCGTTTTTGCCGGTCCCTTTGTCCAGTCCAAAGGCAGAGTGTAGCGCCCGGACCCCCAATTCCAAATACTTTTCGTCCACCACCACGGAGATCTTTATCTCCGAAGTGGAGATCATCTGGATGTTGATTCCCTCGTCCGCCAGCGCCTTGAACATGCGGCTGGCGATGCCGGCATGGGAACGCATGCCGACGCCGATGATCGACAATTTGACAATGCGCTTGTCGCCGTTGACACCTTGGGCGCCCATCTCCCTGGCGATTCGCTGCAGGATGTCGTGCGCCTTGTCGTAATCGTTGCGGTGCACCGTGAAGGTCAAGTCGGTGGTTTTGTCCGCGCCGACGTTCTGGACGATCATGTCCACCTCGATGTTGGCGTCCGCGATGGGGCCGAGGATGCTGTGCGCGATCCCGGGCCGGTCGGGCACGCCGACGATGGTGAGTTTCGCCTCGTCCCGGTTGTGGGCGATGCCTGCGATCAATGCCTGTTCCATTGCCTCATCCTCGTCAGTAATCAATGTGCCAGGGCCGTCCTTGAATGACGACAGCACCCGCAGCGGCACGTGGTACTTGCCCGCAAATTCCACCGAGCGGATCTGCAACACCTTGGAGCCCAGGCTCGCCATCTCCAGCATTTCCTCGTAGCTGATGCGGTCCAGCCTCGATGCCTCCGGCACGATGCGCGGATCAGCGGTATAGACGCCGTCCACGTCCGTGTAAATGCTGCATTCGTCCGCCTTCAATGCGGCGGCCATGGCCACGGCCGTGGTATCCGAGCCACCGCGGCCCAGCGTGGTGATGTTGCCCGCGCGATCGATGCCCTGGAAGCCGGCCACGACCACGACCTTGCCATCGGCCAGCGCCTTGCGCACTTGCGCCCCGTCGATCTCGAGGATGCGGGCCTTGTTGAAGGCGCTGTCGGTCAGGATGTGCACCTGGGCGCCGGTGAAGGACACGGCATCCTGGCCTTTCTCCTGCAACGCGATGCTGAGCAGTGCGATCGTCACCTGCTCGCCGGTGGACAGCAGCACATCCAGCTCGCGTTCGGTGGGCCGGCCGGACAAGCCGCGCGCCAGATCCAGCAGGCGGTCGGTCTCGCCGCTCATGGCCGACACCACCACGACCACGTCATGTCCGGTGCGGCGCGTGCGGATCACCCGATCGGCCACCGCCTGGATACGCTCCAGGGAGCCGACCGACGTACCGCCGTATTTCTGGACAATCAGTGCCATGGAGCGCTCAGGTTCGCCAAAAAGGGGCGCGATTCTACTCAGTTTCAGGGATTTGTGCGATGCAAAAGCGGCCGTGGCCGCCGAAAAGGTCAGTTGCCGAGTTGCCCGCGCACCCAGTCCGGCACGCTGGCCAACGCCGCTGCCAGATTGGATGGATCGGAACCGCCGGCCTGCGCCATGTCCGGCCGGCCGCCGCCCTTGCCACCTACCTGCTGGGCGACGAAGTTCACCAGGTCCCCGGCCTTGATGCGGGAGGTCGAGTCCTTCGTGACCCCGGCCACGAGGCTGACCCGGCCGTCCTCGACCGTGGCCAGCACCAGCGCCGCCGTGCCGAGCTTGTTCTTCAATTGATCCACGGTGTCACGCAGGGACTTGGGATCAGCGCCCTCGAGAAACCGCGCCAGCACCTTGATCCCCCCGATGTCCTGGGCCTCGCCCGCCATGTCGTCTCCGGCGCTGGAGGCGAGCTTGCCTTTCAGTTGCGCCACTTCCTTTTCCAGTTTGCGGCTGCGATCCACCAGTTGTTCCAGGCGTGATTCCATGGTGTCCCCATCCGCCTTCAATATCCCCGCGATACTGTCCAATCGAGCTTGCACCTGCTCGACCCATTGCAACGCGCCGGCGCCGGTCACCGCCTCGATACGGCGCACACCGGCCGCGATTCCGGTCTCGGACAGGATCTTGAACAGGCCGATGTCCCCGGCCCGCGGGACATGGGTGCCGCCGCACAGTTCCACGGAGAACTCGCCGCCGATGGTGAGTACGCGCACCGTGTCGTCATATTTCTCGCCGAACAGGGACATGGCGCCGGACTGCATGGCGCGATCCAGCGGCATGACCTCGACGCGCGTGTCCTGGTTGGCGAGGACACGATGATTGATGAGACTTTCCAATTCGCGCAGTTGCGCCCCGGTCACCGGTTCCGGGTGCGCGAAGTCGAAGCGCAGGCGATCCGGCGCCACCAGTGATCCCTTCTGTGTCACGTGCCGGCCCAGCACCTGGCGCAGCGCCGCGTGCAACAGGTGCGTCGCGGAGTGATTGCGCATGACGTCCCGGCGCCGGCGTTGGTTGATGTGCGCGCGCACCTCGGCGCCCACGGCCAGCGCACCACGCACGACGCGCCCGATGTGCACATGGGCCTTGCCCTGTTTCTGCGTATCACTGACCTCGAACAACGCGCCCTCGGCGGTGAGTTCCCCCTGGTCGCCCACCTGCCCGCCGGATTCGGCGTAGAACGGCGTTGATTCCAGCACGACGCCGCCCTCCTCGCCCGCCTCCAGCGTCTGCACGGTGCGTCCGTCGCGGAACAAGGCGCTGACCCGCGCATTGCATTCATCCTGTTCGTAGCCTGCAAACGCCGAGGTCAGATCCTGGCCACTGCCCACCGCCATCTGCACGTCGAACTTGCTGGCCGCCCGGGCGCGCACGCGTTGCGCCGCCATCGCTGCATCAAAACCCTTCTGATCCAGCTTCAGGGAAAATTCCTGCGCGATGTTGGCGGTCAGGTCCACCGGGAATCCGTAGGTGTCATACAGCTTGAACACGGCCTCGCCGGGGATGGTGTCACTCTTCAGGTCCTGCCGCACCTGCTCGAAATGCTTCAGCCCCAGTTCCAGGGTCTCGGCGAAGCGTTCTTCCTCGTTCTTGAGTGTGCGCCGCACGAAATCCTGCGCGGCCGGCAATTCCGGGTGGGCCTTGCCCATGATGTCGGTCAATGGCTCCACCAGCTTGTGGAAGAAGGACTCCTTGAAGCCAAGCTTGCTGCCATGGCGCACCGCGCGCCGGATGATGCGCCGCAGGACGTAGCCGCGGCCTTCATTGGAGGGGATCACGCCGTCGGCAATCAGAAAGGCGCAGGCGCGGATGTGGTCGGCGACCACGCGGATGGAGATGGGATCCATTTTCCGGCTGCCGCCAAGATGCTGGATGGCGCCGATCAGGCCGCGAAAGATGTCGATATCATAGTTGTTGTGCACACCCTGCATGACGGCTGCGATGCGCTCCAGGCCCATGCCGGTGTCCACGCCCGGACGCGGGATGGGTTGCAGGCTGCCTTCCCCGTCGCGGTCGTATTGCATGAACACCAGGTTCCAGATCTCCACGTAGCGATCGCCATCCGCTTCCGGCGTGCCCGGCGGACCGCCGGCGATTTTTTCGCCGTGGTCGTAGAAGATCTCGCTGCACGGGCCGCAGGGGCCGGTCTCACCCATGGCCCAGAAGTTGTCTTTCTCCCCGCAGCGGCTGAAGCGCGCCTTGTCAACGCGCACCTCCTTGAGCCAGATGTCCGCCGCCTCTTCGTCATCCTGGTACACCGTGACCCAGAGACGCGTGGGCGGGATGCGCATTACGTCGGTCAGGAACTCCCACGCAAACGCAATCGCTTCGCGCTTGAAGTAATCGCCGAAGCTGAAGTTGCCGAGCATCTCGAAGAACGTGTGATGCCGGGCGGTGTAGCCCACGTTTTCCAGGTCGTTGTGCTTGCCGCCGGCGCGCACACAACGCTGGGAGGTGGCGGCGCGCTGGTAGGGGCGGCGCTCCAGGCCGAGGAACAACTCCTTGAACTGCACCATGCCGGCATTGGTGAACAGCAACGTCGGGTCGTGCGCCGGCACCAGCGAACTGCTGGGGACGATCTCATGACCATGACGGCGGAAATAATCCAGGAACGCCGTGCGGATGTCGTTGCTTGTATTTTTCGCCTTGCTCATCTCACGTTGCTCTTTTGTTTAGTCCCGGGACCGGAACAAGCGCCGGATGGACTCGGTACTGAACCCCCGTTGCTGCAAAAACCGCCCCTGCCGCGCCTGTTCGGAAAACCCGGCCGGCATCCGGCCGCCAAACTTGCCGGCCCGGACGCCGGCCAGATGCTGCTGCCAGTCCACGCCCGCCTGTTCCAGCACCTGCTCGATCAGTTGCGCATCGACACCACGCTGCACGAGTTCATGCCGGATGCGCAGCGGACCGTAGCCCCTGGTTATGCGGTGATGGACATAGGATTCGCAGAAACGCTCATCGCTGAGCAGGGATTTTGCCGCCAGCGCGGCCAGGGTTTCGGCCACGTCATCGGCAGCATAGCCGCGTGCTTCCAGCTTGCCGGCCAGTTCCTGCGCCGAATGCTCACGCCGCGCCAGCAGTTTCAACGCCTGGGCGCGGAGCGCAGCGCTATCCGTGCTCAGGTCTCCGCCTCCGCTTCGGCCTCCACGGCGCGCGCGGGCGCAGGCAGGGCCTTGGCCCGGACCGCAGCCTCGATCTGCTGGGCAATGTCAGCATGTTCCTTCAGGTACAGGCGCGCATTGTCCTTGCCCTGGCCGATGCGATCACCCTTGTAGGCATACCAGGCGCCGGTCTTCTCCACGATGCCCTGCTGCACGCCGAGTTCGACGATTTCGGACTCGCGCGATATGCCTTCACCATAAAGGATGTCGAACTGCACCTCCTTGAACGGCGGCGCGACCTTGTTCTTCACCACCTTCACCCGCGTCTCGCTGCCGATGATCTCGTCGCCTTTCTTGATGGAGCCGATGCGGCGGATATCGAGGCGCACCGAGGCGTAGAACTTGAGCGCATTGCCGCCGGTGGTGGTCTCCGGGTTGCCGAACATGACGCCGATCTTCATGCGGATCTGGTTGATGAAGATCACCAGGGTGTTGGAACGCTTGATGTTGCCGGTGAGCTTGCGCAGCGCCTGGGACATGAGCCGCGCATGCAGGCCCATGTGGCTGTCGCCCATCTCGCCCTCGATTTCCGCCTTCGGGGTCAACGCCGCCACTGAATCGATGATGACCAGGTCCACGGCCCCGGAGCGCACCAGCATGTCGGTGATCTCCAGCCCCTGCTCGCCGGTATCGGGCTGCGACATCAGCAGATCTTCGATACGCACGCCGAGTTTCTCCGCGTATTGCGGGTCCATGGCGTGTTCGGCGTCCACGAACGCGGCGGTGCCGCCGGCGCGCTGGATCTGCGCGGCCACGTGCAACGCCAGCGTGGTTTTGCCCGAGGATTCCGGTCCATAGATCTCCACCACCCGGCCGCGCGGCAGTCCGCCGACGCCGAGCGCAATATCCAGCCCCAGGGAGCCGGTGGACACGACACTGATGTCGCGCACCATGCCCTCGTCGCCCATGCGCATGATGGAACCCTTGCCGAACTGCTTTTCGATCTGGCCGAGGGCGATGTTCAGGGCTTGTTTTCTCTTGTCGTCCATGGTGTT
>CAYMXG010000178.1:0-5459 GCA_964394115.1 uncultured Enterobacteriaceae bacterium
TGAAGAACAACAATGCCGGCTGTGGCGTCGACCACAGGTAGACCGGGAACGTGAACGGTATGCAGGCGAGGATCACGATAGCCGAGAAGCGCGTGTACCAGCGCGGGTCGCCGGTGTGCTTGACGATACCGTCCGCGATGCGGCCGCCGACGACAGCGCCGAGGGTGCCGAAGATGCCGAATATCATGGCCATCCAGCTGCCAATCTCGCCGCTGCTCATGCCGTGGACGCGCATGAAATACGCCGGCAGCCAGACGCCGGCGCCCCACGCACCCACGCCATGTATGGCGCCCGCCAACGGGATGTGCCGCAGCGACGACCGGCTGAGGAAGTACCTTACCGTGGCGCCCAACGACGGCGGCGGCGCAAGCGTGGAGGACAGGCTTTTCTCGGAAAACCCCCGCGGCGGTTCCTTCAGCGTGAAGTGCACCAGCAGTGCCAGCGCCAGCCCCGGCAGGCCGACCACCATGAATGCCGCGCGCCAGCCGAAGAACTGGTTGATCCAGCCGCCGATCAGGAATCCGAACATGAATCCCAGCGGGATATACATGAACAGGATGCCCATGGCGAACGCGCGGCGCTCCGGAGGAAAATAATCGGATACCAGCGATTGGGACGGCGGCGAGCCGCCGGCCTCTCCGAGTCCGACGCCGACGCGCGCCAGGAACAGCGTCCCGAACCCGGTCGCGAGGCCGCTGCAGGCGGTCATCGCGCTCCACAGCGCTAGCGCCACCGTGATGATCTTGCGGCGGTTGAAGCGGTCGGCCAGCCAGGCGATCGGCAGCCCGACGGTGGCGTAGAACAGCCCGAACGCGATGCCGCCGAGCAGGCCCAGTTGCGTGTCCGAAAAATGGAATTCCTGCTTGATGGGTTCCAGCAGGATGGAAAAGATATTGCGATCGATCCAGCTGCAAATGCCGACGCAGATGAGCAGTGCAAGGACGTAGTAGCGGTAGCGATCCGATACGACGAACGGTTCCGCCGTGGTTGCCGCCTGTGTGGTCGCATTCATCGCGCTCATTCCTCGATATGTGTGAGACCGCCGCGCGGATATACTAAACGGAAAAAAGACCGTACAGTTCAGTTCGAATCTATTTTTTCTTATATGAGGGTGTCAACGACGATCGGTCAAGCGCCCGCGGGCTTGACCGGGACTTGCATTGACGCTGAACCATCGTAGGGTGGGTTAGGCGCGCGCCGCTCCGGACGTCCTGTCCTCACGCGGCATACTCCACATCCCTGTGGGTAAGCGCCGTAACCCACCCTACGAAAAGTTTTTTCCACAGTGACGCAATGCGCAACAGGATAATCAGCACTTTTCAAGGGGGTGCAGCGAACGATGACTGCATATTCGCGCAACCTGGACCGGATTGACTGCCCCGCGGTGAGCTCGACCGTGAACTACCTCGGCGACATGGACGAGTTCCCGGTTTTTTACTCGGAGAATTACCAGAACAACAACCTGAAGCTGGTTGAGCACCACATCACGATCCACGACGTGCGCCCGGTCGCGGCGCAGCTTGCCCTTGAGGAGGGTGGTTTCAGGCTCGTGGATCACCCCACCGCAGTGACGGATTTCACCGACGAGGCGCAGGTGACCAACATCTACATGCCTGAAATCACCGCACTGGTCCGCGAACTCACCGGCGCGCCCAAGGTGGTGACCACGCGCACGGTGCTGCGCTGGAGCGAGCGGGCGGGGGACACGACGGCGTTCATCAATTCGCGCCCGGCGCGCTTTGTGCACGTCGACTACAGCCGCCAGTCCTTTGACGACTTTGCCCGCATGCATCTCGCCACCGTGGGCGAGCCCGACCCGGAGCGCTGGCTGGCCGGCCGTTACGTGGCCTACAACATCTGGCGCGTCACCACGCCACCGCCCCAGGACGTGCCGCTGACTGTCTGCGACGCGCGCACGACGCGGCCCGAGGACGTGGTCACCGGCGAGGCCGTGATCGATCGAAAGGGGATGCCGGAGATGCGCTTCGGTTCATCGCTTTATCACCACAATCCCGCGCACCGGTGGTTCTATTTCTCCAACATGCGGCCGGACGAGGCGATCGTGTTCAAGGCGTTCGATTCGGAACGGGGCCGGGTGCAGGGGTGCCCGCACAGTGCGTTCAACCATCCGGATTGCGCTCCTGATGTGCCGCCGCGCGGCAGCGTCGAAATTCGCGCGTACGCTTATTACGGTAAATAAACCGGCGTGTCGCCGGTGATCCGTTGCTGGCATTCGAGCCCCGGTGATTCGGCGCCCGACTTGAAATATCAGGTAACCTTATATAAGGTTCGGAACAACGCCAGGCGGCGGAGGGGGCGCGCTCCTCCACCAACAGATGCGCCACGCCAGGAGGGGCGACCACATGAAAGACCTGCAAGGCAAGGTGGCTTTCATAACCGGGGGAGCAAGCGGCATCGGGCTCGGAATCGCCGCTGCATTGGTCGAGGCGGGGATGAAAACGGTGCTCGCCGACCTGCGGCAGGATCACATCGACGCTGCGCTGTCCGCTTTCGACAAGCGCGGCCAGTCAGGCAGTGTGCATGCGATCCGCCTCGACGTGACGGACCGCGCGGCCATGGCCGCAGCCGCCGACGAAACCGAACTCGTGTTCGGCAAATTGCATGTGCTGGTCAACAACGCCGGAGTCGGGATTCAGGGACCGTTCAAGGGCATCACCTATGCGGACTGGGATTTCGGGCTGGGAGTAAATCTCGGCGGCGTCATCAACGGCCTGCAGACTTTTCTGCCGCGCATCCGCGCGCATGGCGAGGGCGGGCATATCGTCAACACCGCCTCCCTCGCGGCCCTCGTCCCGATGCCGGCGCCGTTCGTCATCTACATGACCGCCAAGGCGGCCGTCGTGTCAATTTCCGAGACCATCCGCATGGAGCTCGCACAGGAGAACATCGGCGTGTCGGTCCTGTGCCCTGGCCCCGTCAGGACCAACATTCACGAGATTGTCAAAAACCGTCCGCCACAGTTCGGGGTCGGTGATGCGTTTCGTGAACTGGAAGCTTCCGGAGGGTCAAGGGTGCCGTTCCCGAGCATGCTGGATCCGGCCGACGTAGGCGCCCTGGTGCTGAAGGCAGTCCGGAACGACGAGCTGTATATCATCACGCACGGTGAGTGGCGGCCCATGGCGGAAGCGCGCCATGCAGCGCTAATCGCGGCGATGCCTGAAAAGCTCGACCCGGCGCTGGTCGCGATGCTCAATGCCTTGCCGCCTGGCGCGTCCGGGAAAAACTGAGTTCCACCCGCAGCACGCACCCACAAGGAGGTCGACATGCCGAAGCACTACCACGCCGAACCGGGAGCCAACTCCCCCCCACTTATCTCCCATGAACGAAATCACATTGCGGGAGATACTATAATCGGATCATCGGCGCAGTATGTTCGGGTTTGCCTGATTGGATTGCTGACACTGTCAGCGGTCTCGTTCCCTGGTTCCACCTCTGCCCAAACGGATCCACCACTCACCCTCAAGGTCATCACCTCGGGCGAAGGCAGCCTCTACGCCAATTTCACGCTGGTAATGGGCGAGAAGGATGCCGTCCTGGTCGATGCGCCGTTCACGCGCAGCGACGCCCACCGGCTGGTCGCGGATATTCTGGAAACGGGAAAGGATCTGAAATGGATCTATGTCACCCATGACCATCCGGATCATTTCTTCAGCATGGAAGTCATCACCCTGGCGTTCCCGAACGCCCGCGTCATTTCCGCGCCGCAGGTGGTTGCGGATATCTGGGCCTCGATCCCGAAGAAGCTGAACCGCTGGGGGCCGATGCTCGGCGCGAACGGCCCGAGATATCCCACTGCTCCCGAGGCCTACGCAGAAAAGTATTTCGAACTCGAAGGCAGGAAGCTGGAAATCCTGGGGCCCATGCAGGGCGACCACAAAAACGCCACGGCGATCTACGTGCCCTCGCTGAAGGCGCTCATCGCAGGCGATATCGTGTTTCACGGCATTCACGTCTGGCTGGGGGAAACGCTCGAACCGCAGAGGAAAGCCTGGATCGACGCCCTCGACCGGCTGGCTGCCCTCAAGCCGGAAATCGTCGTCGCCGGGCACAAGAAACCCGGGCTCAAGGACGATCCCGATGCCATCAGGTTCACGCGCGAATACGTCGAGACATTCAATGCAGCGGCGAAGACCGCGGGGACTTCGGAGAAGCTGATCGAGACCATGCGCGGCAAATATCCGGACGTGCTGGATGCGTTGAATGACTTCATTCTCGTGGGCTCCGCCAAGGTCGGCGTTGGGGAGACACCACCATGGGAAGAATGAGATTTCAGGACCAGGTCGTCCTGGTGACCGGCGGCAACAGCGGCATTGGGCTGGCCTCGGCGATCGCATTTGCCAATGAGGGCGCGCGAGTCGTGATAACCGGACGTAACGCGGAAACGTTATCCACGTCGGCGGAGAAGATTGGGCAAGGCGCAATGGCGATTCAGTCCGACAGTTCGGACCTGGACGCAATGGACAAACTGATGCTTGAGATCCGGCGGGCCCATGGCCGGATCGACGTGTTGTTCGTGAATGCCGGCATTGGCGAGTTTGCCCCGGTTGAAGCGGTTTCAGAGGCATTCTGGAACAGGATCATCGGTACCAATCTGAAGGGTCCTTACTTTACCGTGCAGAAGGCGTTGCCGATGATGCAGAAAGGCGGCTCGATCGTGCTTAACGCATCGGTCGCTCATGCCATGGGAATCCCCAATGCCAGTGTCTATTCCGCCTCGAAAGCGGCAATACGTTCGCTGGCCCGCAGTCTCGCGGCGGAACTGGTGGGCCGGGGCATTCGCGTCAACAGCATCAGCCCCGGAGCGATCGAGACCCCGATACTGGGCCGTTCCGGTCTGAACGAGGAACAACAGTCGGCGGTACGAAAGTCATTTACCGACAACGTCCCGATGCAGCGTTTCGGCACTGCGGATGAAGCTGCAAACGCGGTGCTGTTCCTGGCCTCCGACGAGGCGTCCTACATCACCGGCATTGACATGCTTGTGGATGGCGGCTGGGTCAGCTGCTAGTTTCCGGGTCCGAAGGCCGGTCAAACGTGAGCACTGTGTACCTGCTGAAACGCGCGGAACTCGCAGCCCGGGGCTGCATCGAGGTCGCGCTCGGCGAGTGCGACTTGACGCCGACCCAGTTCTTCATCCTGCTGCTCCTGCAGAACCGCGCAGCTTTATCTTCGGCGGAGCTTGCGCGGGCCATGGCTGTCGCCCCGCAGTCGATCACCGGCCTGATTGCCCCGCTTGAGCGCGACGGTCTCATACAGCGCCGCGAGAATCCGGACAACCGGCGAATTCTGCGGATTGCTTTGACGGCCGCCGGACTGAAGGTGTACAGAGCCGCGGCAACCATCGCGCACCGGCTCGAACGTGATTTGCTGGCGGACTTTGACAAGCGTGAACTGGCGACTTTCAATCGCATGTTGGAAAGACTGCTGGCAAACGCGCA
>CAYMXG010000179.1:0-5453 GCA_964394115.1 uncultured Enterobacteriaceae bacterium
TCATCATGGAAGTGGAGGATGAATTCGATATCTCCATCCCGATGAACGTGCTGACGGAAGTCCATACGGTCCGCGACCTGGCCCAGGCCATTACCCACCTGACATCTCCCCACTGAACCGCGCCGGGAGGCGGACACGCGCAAGCAGCAGTTCGTCGCATCCGCCTGAATAGGCTGGCTGAATTGGTCCCTTCTTTGCACAATTTCATCAAGGCAATCCCATGTTCAAGGACATTTATTCCCTGGGGACGGACCCCGTCGAGTTTGACTGCGACGTTTGCATCGTGGGTGCCGGGATTGCCGGCATCACGCTGGCACGTTGTTTTCTCAACACGCCTCAGTCGGTGGTCATGGTGGAAAGCGGTGGTACCGATTACGAAGAAGAGACACAGCAACTTTACGCCGGGGAAAATCTCGGCGCTCCTTATTATGAATTGGACCAGGCCCGATTGCGTTTTTTCGGCGGGACCCTGCACATCTGGGGCGGGCGAAATTGCCCCCTGGATACCATCGATTTCCAGCGTCGTGACTGGGTCCCCGGTAGTGGCTGGCCGCTCAGCGTGGAGGAGCTGACCCCGCACTATCACAAGGCCCATGCAGAATTGGGCCTGGGCCCATTTCAATACGATGCACGTTGCTGGACTGAAATGCGCCGAACTCCCCTGCCACTGGATTCACAACGGCTCAAGTTCGGAATCTGGCGCTTCGACATGCAGCAGGGCCGCGTCAATATCAATCGCTGTCGGGACCTGATCCGGGCCGGGAACATCACGGTTCTCTGTCACGCCAGCCTCAACCATATCCAGGCCAGCGCGGATGCGCGGCACATTGAGAACGTGGTCTGCCGCAGCCTGCGCGGGCACCGCGCCATTGTGCGGGCACGCCAATACATTCTCGCCTGCGGCGGCATCGAGAACCCGCGTTTGCTGTTGGCCGCCAATAACGTCGAGGCCGCGGGCATCGGCAATGTTCACGGACAGGTGGGGCGTTATTTCATGGAACATCCCCACGCGCGGGCTGCGCGCATTGAGGCGCGTGACCCGTTTGAGTTATACCACGGGTTCCAGCGGCAGCCGGGAATCCAGGGGACCTGGCTGGCCCCGTCCCTGCAGGCCAGTGAGGTGTTGCAGCGGCAAGCCGGCATTCTTAACACCGCCGTCACTATCAAGCTGTTGCGCACCACGGGCCGCAAAAGTCCTCTCACCAAGCGAATCTACCTGGCAGCGAAACATGAGATGAATCCGAACCGCTTCGGGCGGGAACTCTGGCAGCAATTCCGGGGATTGCGCCAGATTTTCCGGCACCAGGGGTTGCGCCGCCTGCGCTGGTGGAATGCGCGCATGGACGGGCGGGAACTCTATCTGTTTGTGCGCGGCGAACAGGCGCCCAACCCGGAAAGCCGGATCCTGTTATCCGCAGAGCGGGACGCCCTCGGCATACCGCGGGCAAACCTGAACTGGCGCATGACGGCACTCGATAAATGCAGCGTGGTGACCCTGGTCAACACCGTCGCCGGCGAGTTTGCGCGGCTCGGCCTGGGCAGCGTCACACCTGAGCCCTGGCTTGGCGACCCGTCCCCGGATTGGCCCACGGAACTGGCGGCAAGCAACCATCCGTTCGGTGGCTACCATCATATGGGGACCACGCGCATGAGCACCGATCCGCGCACCGGCGTCGTGGACAAGGATTGCCGCGTGCATGGCTATGACAATATTTACGTCGCCGGCAGTTCCGTGTTCCCGACCAGCGGCTGGGCCAATCCCACCTTGACGATCATCGCGCTGGCGCACCGCCTGGGCGATCATCTGCGCGCCCGTTTGCGATAGGATGGCGTGATGTCGCTGTTCACCAAATTCGAAAAACTGGCCCGGGATCGGACAGCGCTGCTTTCCAGCGGCATTGACCCCTTTGGCGCCCCCATCGAGCAGATATTTTCCCCCACCGAGGCATTGATCAACGGCCGGCGCATCATCCTGGCCGGGACAAATAACTACCTCGGCCTCAGTTTCGCACCGGAATGCCTGCGCGCCGCACATGAAGCACTGGATCGGGAAGGCACCGGCACGACCGGATCGCGCATGGCCAATGGCAGCTTTTCCGGGCACCGCGCCCTGGAACGGGAACTGGCGGAATTCTACGGCGTTCGCTCCTGCATTGTGTTCACCACGGGGTATCAGGCAAACCTGGGCATGATCTCCGGCCTCACCGGCCCCGGCGACGTCCTGATGATCGATGCCGACTGCCACGCCAGCATTTACGACGGCTGCAAGTTGAGCGGAGCGGATGTCATCCGCTTCCGCCACAATGATGCTGCGGATCTGCACAAACGCCTCCAGCGCCTGGGTGAGCGTGTTTCCTCCACTCTCATCATTGTGGAAGGCATTTACAGCATGCTGGGTGACCGGGCACCGTTGGTGGACATCGTCGCGGCCAAGGAAGAACTCGGGGGTTACCTGCTGGTCGACGAGGCCCACTCGCTGGGTGTACTCGGGGCCACCGGCCGCGGGTTGGTCGAGGAAACCAATGTCGGCGAACGCGTGGACTTCGTGGTCGGTACCTTCAGCAAGAGCCTGGTCGGAATCGGCGGTTACTGTGTCAGTAACCTGCCGGAACTGGACCTGGTGCGCTATGCCAGCCGGCCGTACGTGTTTACGGCATCACCCTCCCCCTCGGTAATTGCATCGACGCGGGCGGCGCTGAAGCTGGTTCGTGACGGCCGACCGTTGCGTGAAAAGCTTTGGCGCAGTGCGCGCCGAATGTATCAACGACTAGCGGAACTGGGGTACCAGCTTGGCCCCGAACCGAGCCCGGTCATTGCGGTCACGGTGGCTACGCGGGAACAGGCGCTGGCATTCTGGTACGGCCTGTTCGAGCATGGCATCTACGTGAACCTGGTGTTCCCACCGGCAGCCCCCGGCGACAAATCGCTGGTGCGATGCAGTGTCAGTGCAGCCCACAGCGATGAACAGATAGATAAAATCTGCGCAGCCTTTGCAGCTCTGCGGCCGATGCTTGAACCCGCAAGCGCATCCTGAGATCGGAAACATCCCACCCGGCTCCGAACGCCACCTGCCTCGCGCGGCATACAGTTACTGATTAATCATGCGCACCCTGCTCGCCCTGATCCGCGCCTACCCGGCGCGCACGGCCATCATGCTTGTGGCATTGTCCATCGCCGGAGTCGCAGAAGGGCTTAGCCTGACGACCTTGCTGCCAATGATGTCCGTGGCGGTGGGCGGCACACCGGAATCCGGATTCGGACGGACCCTGGTGGGAGTGCTGGCACAGATGGGATTGCAGCCCACTGTAGGCGTCATGCTTTGCATCATCGTGGGCGGCATGGCGGTGAAGAGCATCCTGTTGTTGCTGGCAAACCGGCAGGTGGGCTACACCGTGGCCCATGTGGCCACGTCATTGCGCCTGGAACTGATCGAAGCCCTGCTGGCCAGCCGCTGGGAGTATTTCCTGCGCCAACACACCGGCGCCCTCGCCAACTCCATCGCCACCGAGGCCTATCGCGCCGCCACCGGCTTCCAGTACGGGGCCTCGGTGATGGCGCTGGCGATCCAGGTACTGGCTTATTCCGTCGTGGCGCTGCTCGTGTCCTGGCAGGCGACGCTGGCTTCCCTGATCATCGGCATGTTTTTTCTGTTTGCGTTGCATCAACTGGTGCGTGCGTCGCGCCGTGCCGGCGCCCGGCAAACGCGGTTGATGCGTGCCTTGCTCGCCTACCTCACCGATGTGCTCGGTTCCGTGAAGCCATTGAAGGCCATGGGCAGGGACAATGTCGCCGAGACAGTGATGCGCGATCAAAACCGGCAACTGGAAGGCGCCATGAAGCGCGAGGTCATGAGCAAGGAAACACTGCGCGCATTGCAGGAACCAATGGTGACCGCTCTGGCGGCAATCGGGCTTTTCCTTGCGCTGGTGTACTGGAAGATGTCCCTGGCGGAAGTCATGGTGCTGGTTTTTCTGCTGGTAAGAATCCTGACGCTGCTCAATAAAATGCAACGCCAGTTCCAGCATCAGACCGCCCAGGACAGCGCATATTGGTCGTTGCGGGCAGCGGCCGCCGAGGCACGCCGCGCAGTGGAACAATACACCGGCACCGCGGCGCCCTCCCTGGAGCAGGGTATTCGCATGTCCAACGTCTGGTTTGCCTATGCGGGCAAAACGGTATTTCGCGGCCTCGACATGAACATCCCGGCTGGCTCATTCACCGCGGTCGTGGGGGAATCCGGCATCGGTAAAAGCACCTTTTTGGACCTCATCTGCGGCCTGGCCCGCGTGGAGACCGGCCAGATACTCGTGGATGGCATGGCCATCGAAGCACTGGACCTGAAGCGCTGGCGGCGTCTGATCGGCTACGTGCCCCAGGAGAACATACTTTTGCACGATACAATTTGTGCCAACGTATTGGTGGGCGAACGCGACCTGACCCGGGCCGATGCGGAACGCGCGTTGCGGCAATCCGGGGCCTGGGATTTTGTCACGGCCCTGCCGGATGGGATGGATTCCATTGTCGGGGAGCGGGGCGGAATGATCTCCGGCGGCCAGCGCCAGCGCATTGCGCTGGCCCGGGCCCTGGCCCATGGGCCAAAACTATTGGTCCTGGATGAACCCACCAGCGCACTGGACCCCGAAAGCGAAAGAACGATCTGCGCGACGTTAAATGAATTGGCAGGCAAATTGACCGTCATTGCCGTCTCCCATCAACCGGCGATAGCCGCTGTGGCGGATCGGATTTATGCCTTCGACGGGGGACTGGCGCGATTGGTGAAGGAACCGGGGACGTCGAACCTTACTTGAAACAGCGGAAGTCAGGTGGCCCGTGAAACCCGGGAAGACCCGTGGAACAAGTGGTGCCCGGGGCCGGACTCGAACCGGCATGGCATTGCTGCCGAGGGATTTTCTTACCCGCTGCGGTTTTCACCGCTGCGCGACGACGCGCATTTGTGGTCTGGACTTTCCCTTTGCCACATCCGGAAATTGCGGATGACAGGCAGGGGCCGTCAAGTCTCTACACTTTCTCCGGAATTCCTGCCCCGGAGCTTAGCTCGGGATTGCCACCACCACGACGTGCTGAGGTTTCCCCGAATTTGACCCCATTCACACCAGCCGTTTCCGCGCTGGGTGCTCAATTTCTTCAAGTCCCTTGTGTCTACCAATTTCACCACCCAGGCATGGGCTGGTGCATCCAACAACGAAAATTGTGGAGGCTGGGGTCGGAATTGAACCGGCGTACACGGCTTTGCAGGCCGCTGCATGACCACTCTGCCACCCAGCCGTTGATCGTTACTTTCCGCAGCCATAAAGCGAAAGCCCCGAGGTGTCTCGGGGCCAACACGCAGCGACAAACACGTCTGCTGGAAAAATTTGGAGCGGGAAACGAGACTCGAACTCGCGACCCCAACCTTGGCAAGGTTGTGCTCTACCAACTGAGCTATTCCCGCA
>CAYMXG010000180.1:0-5370 GCA_964394115.1 uncultured Enterobacteriaceae bacterium
GCTCCGGACTGGAGTCCAGAGTGTGCGAGTGCTACGCCGTGGTCAGGAAGGAGTTGAGCCGCCTGCTGTCCGACGTGCAGCATCGCCAGGAAATTCCGGCCACCATCATCCAGTCACGGACTCCATCCCGGGGAGCGGCCGGATAAATAGTCCGGTGGCCGGGATTACACTGTACGGTTGAACTGGCGCAAGACGCGATAGTCCGGCAGTTCACGTTTTCGCATTTCCCCGCCTCATGAAGACCACCAAGCCCTTCAATGAACCTGGCGCGGGGGAAGGTAATCCAGCAGGCGATCAGTTTCCTTTTTGACCACTGCGTAGCATTCGCAACTCGACGTCTCTAGTTTGTCCCGGTCCAGGACGGTGATTTGCCCACGGCTGTACTCGATTACGCCGGCCTTCTGCAACTTGCCGGCAGCGTCGGTGACGCCTTCCCGGCGCACACCGAGCATATTCGCGATCAGTTCCTGGGTCATGGTCAGACGGTTGCCCGGCAACCGATCCAAAGAAAGCAGGAGCCAGCGGCACAGTTGCTGGTCAATGGAGTGATGCCGGTTGCACACCGCAGTCTGGGCCATCTGCGTGATCAGGGCCTGCGTGTAACGCAGCATCAGCAGCAACATTGCCCCGTGGCGATTGAACTCGTCCTTGAGTTGCTGCCCAAGCAACCGATACGCCTGACCTGCGCTCTGCACGATGGCGCGACTCGGCGTGCTTTCGCCGCCCATGAACAGGGCCACGCCAATGAGACCCTCGTTACCCACCACCGAGATCTCCGCCGATGAGCCATTTTCCATCACGTACAGCAGTGACACGATCGCGTCAGTGGGGAAATACACATGGCGCAAGGTGTCACCGGATTCATACAAAACCTTTCCCAGTGGCAGCGGCACCAGTTCAAGAAGCGGGAACAGACGTTGCCGGACTTCGGCCGGCAAGGCTGCCAGCAGATGGTTTTGCTGCGGCGTCGATTTGACTTGCATACACGCAACCCTTTGGTGTCAGGGCGAGGCGCGATGGCCTCCCCATTCGCCGCAGTATAGTTCAAATTTCCGCGCTTTATGTTCGTTAGCGTACAGAGTCAAGCGCGGCCGCAGGGAGACAATCCTCGCTGCCCGCAAGCGTGATGGCATTGACACAAGGTGTCGATGGCGGCGGCGACATTTCTCATCAAGGACGCGTAAAAATGCTGGAAACCATTGCCATTATCCTGATTGTCCTCTGGCTGCTGGGCCTGGTTTCCTCGCACACCATCGGCGGATTGATTCACGTACTTCTGATCATCGCCATCGTCGTGATACTGCTGCGTGTGATCAGGGGACGGCGCCTGTAGTTGCCCCGCCACGGCCATCGGCGCGCAAGCATTTGCTGTATCCCGACCGGAGAATGTGAGATGGACGCAATCAAGATTCTGGCAATGGTACTGATCGTCGCAGGCAGCCTGGGATTGGCCTACGGCGGATTCACATACACGAAAGACTCGGAAGAGATCAAGCTGGGCCCCATCGAACTGACGGTCAAGGACAAGAAGACCGTGAAGGTTCCGGTCTGGGCCGGGGTCGTGGTATTGGCGGCAGGTGTTGTCCTGCTTTTTGTTCGCAAGTAACGCCGGTTCAATCAGACCGGCAACGGAGAAATGCATGAACAAGTTGATAGATGAAGCTGGCAAGGAACAGTTGATTGCGGATTTCAAAGTCGTGGTCGCAGATGCGGAAGCATTGCTGAAAGCGACTGCCAATCATGGAGGTGAAGAACTCGCCCAGGTTCGCGCCCGGGCGGAGGAATCCGTCAGGATGGTGAAATCCAGGATCGACGGAGTGCAGGTGGAACTGCTCGGCAGGACCAGGGAAGCCGCGCGCACTGCCGACGCCTACGTCCACGATTACCCGTGGAATGCCATCGGCATGGCCGCAGGCGCCGGCCTGGTGATCGGCCTGCTCAGCAATCGCCGCTAAACGCCCGGTCATGGTTGGGAATACACCCGGCGCGAGCAAGGGATTGCTCGAGTCACTGTCAGCTTTGTCGGCAACCCTGGTCGCCATGGCGCACACGCGCCTCGATCTGCTGTCCGTGGATCTGGATGAAGCACTCGAGCATGCGACAGCGCTGCTGTTGCTGGCAGTTGCCGGACTGTTTTGCTGCGGCGTCGGCGTAATGCTGGCCTCGATCCTGATCGTGGCCGCATTCTGGGATACGCAGCGCCTGCTGGCGCTGGGTGGGCTTGCGGCAATCTTTCTGGCAGTGGCCACCGCGACCATGTGGTTGGCCGTGCACAAAGCACGAGCCAAGCCGAGACTCTTTGCGGCGAGCATGGCGGAATTGTTCAAAGACCGACAGCAGCTCGTCTCCCGTTCGTGAGTGAATTCTCCCGGCAATCGATACGGCGCGAACATCTGGTCACGCAGGCCGCATTACAACGAACTGTGCTGGCCCAGGGCATTGAACCATGGCGCGCACCGCTGGCGCTGGCCGACCAGGGACTGGCCGCGCTACGAATCATCCGGGCCCATCCCGCCTGGGTGATTGGCGGTCTGATCCTGCTGGCGGGACTGCGCCGGGGCCGCGGCGGGAAATGGCTGCAGCGCGGCTGGCTGACCTCGCAGTTCGTGCGTGCATTGCGCGCCGCGTGAGAAACTTCTGACAATTCCAGAATGGATCTATCAGCGCATGCCTAAGCGCGGCAACGCACCGACCTTGTGCGGCTGCGTTGCTAATGTACGTGACCAACACCCATCCCGACACCCCGCAATAATGCGCGAGCCGGGATTCAATAACGAGGTCACTATGAAAAAACCCGAAAAGCACGGCATCCCGGTCAATTCTGAAAACACGACCCAGCTTGACCCGGCATCAGGGCCCACCAAGAGTGAATTGCAGTTCAACCATTCCCACCCCCTGTCGGGACCCAGACCAACGGGCAAACCCGCCATCCTGCATTTGAATCACAACCAGCCGGCGAATTCCCCGTTATTTGCAGCCAAGGGCGACGACACCGTCATGAGCCGGCAGGGCCAACAATCATGAGCCTGCCCGGCGCGAATGAGATCCAGTGCAAGTGGAAACAGCAGGTCAGGAGTTTTTTCGCGAAACAACACAGTTGCGGCTGACATAAACCGCGGCCATGGCATTCCGCCAATTCAGAAAATCAAACCAAACTGATTATTGCTACTGGAGAAACAACATGTATATGAAACCCCGAAAATTGCTGCTCGCGTCCAGCATCGCGCTGGCATTTGCTGCGAACAGCGGCCCCACTTTCGCTAACACACTGTCGCAGGATATTACCGAAGCACGGCAAGAGACACAGATCTGGACAACCTACGCGCTGAGTCCGTATCTGCGCGCCAATGACCTCAAGGTCTCGGTGGACAGCGGCAGCGCCACGTTGACCGGCAAGGTGGACGAAGACGTGAGCAAGGACCTGGCGCGTGAGATTGCACTTGGCGTCAGCGGTATCAACCAGGTAAACAATCAAATCGTGGTTCAGGCTGACTACGTGCCGCCGAAAAGAACCTCCGCCCGTGGCTATGGCGAGGTCATTGACGACGCCACAATCAGCGCAGCAGTCAAGTCAAAACTGCTGTGGAGCAAGCATACCGATGGCCTGGACACGGATGTGGAGACGAAACTTGGCAGGGTCACGCTCAAGGGCACCGCCGATAGCGCGGAATCCAGGGATCTTGCCGGCCGCCTGGCCATGAATACCCGCGGCGTGGAATCGGTAGACAACCAGATGAGCGTCAGAACCGGAAAATCGGACATGCGAACGGCCGCCAATGACGCCGGCCGGGATATCTCCGACAGCTGGATCACAACCAAGGTGAAGTCCACCTATATGTATTCCAGCAACGTCAGGGGCTCGGACATCGCGGTAAGCACCAACAGCGGCATTGTTACATTGACCGGCAAGGTGGACAGCGGCGCCGAGCGCGCGCTGGCCATCGAACTTGCGAACAATATACGCGGCGTAAAGAGTGTCGAGTCCAGGGGCCTCACGCTGTAATGCAGACGGCGATCCGCCGCGTGTGCCGATTAATCGGCGTGCGCGGCGGACTGCTTCCAGCACGCATTGTGAGAACGATCTTGTCACATTCAGCCACGCGATTTTGGCCAGCCGTATTTTGCATGCTGGCAGGCATTCCACCTGCCCACGCGCAGGATGCAGTGTCGCTACAGGCGCGCCATGAAATTCTGCGCGACCAGATGGCCGCCAACCCGTACCGGCGTCCGATCCAAATCGAATCCTCGCAGCGCACGGGCAATCTGGACGGCGATAGCTACGCACTGGTCGAACAACCGTTTGCGGTTGCCGGTCCGGCACTGCAGGGCATGGATCATTGGTGCGATATCCTGATCCTGCACCTGAACATAAAGCGTTGCCGTGCATCCACAGGAGAAGCCGGCGACATACTGAGCCTGAGCATCGGCGGCAAACACGATCAACTATCCACCGAATCCAGCGTGGTCAATTTCCGGTACCAGGAGTCGAAATCAGGAGGCGATTACCTGCAGGTAATGCTGGACGCCGGGACAGGGCCATTGGATACCAGCGATTACCGCATCGTGCTTGAAGCCACAGCAGTCGACGTGGGAAGCACATTCCTGCACCTGTCCTACACCTATGCCTATGGCGTCATGGCCCGCCTCGCCATGCAGAGCTACCTGGCGACCATCGGGCGTAACAAGGTGGGTTTTACTTCGACAGGAATGACGTCTGACGGTGAACCCATCCACATCCGCGGCATGCGCGGAGTGGTCGAGCGAAACACCATGCGTTACTACCTGGCAATCGAAGCCTACCTCGGCGCGCTGTCCGTTCCGGCCCCGGAGCAAACCGACAAGCGCCTGAACGACTGGTACACGGCGATTGAACGCTATCCCCAGTTGCACGAACTCGAACGCGACGAGTACCTGCGTCTGAAGCACGCAGAACTCCGGAGCCAGCACGTTCCGGGTCCGACCGCGGCAAGGAACTAGGTTGCAGCCGCCATTTCAAACCGGGACCAGACTAAAAGCCGTGCGTGTTGCCCTGCTCGGCGGCGTCCTGCTGGGGATCCAATGCTGCGCGACCCTGCCCGATGCGGAGCAGGAAATGGCGGCGCCGCACGCACAGCAGGTGGAGTTCGAGGGTGTGCACGGCCCGGTCTCGGATGCGCGAAGCGACGCCATCCTGAGCCAGCTCGAGGGCCGGGACGGTGCCTCCGATGTCCTGGAGAAACACCTGGCATTCGAGCAGGCCCTCAACGCCGACAGTCCGCTGGTATTGGGTAACAAATTGACGTTGTTGCAGAACGGTCCGGACACCTATGCCGCCATGTTCGACGCCATCCGCGGGGCCCGGGATCACATCAATCTTGAAACCTTCATCTC
>CAYMXG010000181.1:0-5368 GCA_964394115.1 uncultured Enterobacteriaceae bacterium
CAGCCGCGGGTGCAGCAGCTGCAGCCGGCGCTGCAGCGGCGACCGCCATCTCGGCGGCTTTTGCCGCCGCGACCGCCGCGCTGGCCGACCCCGGCTTGATGATCATCGTCTTTTCGAATTCATCATCATCCGCGGTGGCGTGTTCGTTTACATACTTGAGTTCGTGCTTGCCGATGGCGATCACATCGCCATCCTTGAGGGCATGCTTCTTGATCAGCTTGCCGTTGACATAGGTCCCATTGGTACTGCCGAGGTCTTCGAGAAAGGAATCGTCGAGAATGGTAATAACCATGGCGTGCTTGCCGCTGACCGCCAGGTTGTCGATCTGGATGTCATTATCGGGTTTGCGCCCGACGGTGAGCCGCTCCTTGTTCAGCTCATATTCGCCCTGCACTACTCCGTTCATGTTGAGAACCAGCTTAGCCATCGTTCTGTCCTATTCCCATGACATTAAAAGAGTTTTTTTATTATTCGTGCCAGCGGTTTTTCCGGTGCGGCATAGCTTTCCTTGACCCGGGCCAGGATTATCGAGGTGTTGTCTCTACCACCATTTGCATTCGCTTTGCGAATCAGTTCCTCCGCCGCCCGGACAAGATTACCACCATATTTACTTAGGGTTAAGTGAATTTCCTCATCATCTACCATATCATTTAACCCATCAGAACACAGTAAGTAAAGGTCTCCCGCCTCGACCTTTTCCTCGGCCACATCGACCCGCACTTCCGCGTCAATTCCCAATGCCCGCGTCACCAGATTCTTGGGGGCATTTTTGGCAGCATCCTCCGGGCTATAAAGGCCTCGGTCGATAAGCTCTTGAATTAACGAATGATCTCTGGTCACTTGGGTAAACTGCCCGGCCCGCACGCGATAGATGCGGGAATCTCCCACATGGGCGATGGTCACGCAGTCATTGTGGAACAGGCAAACGACAATGGTGGTGCCCATGCCCTGGCAGTCCGGCTCCTTTTGGGCGGTGGAATAGATGCGGCTATTGGCGGTAACGATGGAATCCCGGACCACGGTTGACTCAGCGTGGAGTCCGTCGGTTTTGTTTTTTTGGCCGGGCCGGACGCGCTTCAGGCCGGAAAGTATTTCCTGGTGGACAGTGGTGGCGGCGATGGCGCTGGCGACTTCCCCTGCCTTGTAGCCCCCCATGCCGTCGGCCAGGATCACCAGCCCGTTGGCAGGGTCGCTTAGCGTGCTGTCCTCGTTATGGGGACGGCGGCGGCCGACATCGGACTGATTGACTATCTCGATGTTGTCTTTGAGGTTCATGGTCCGCGCGGTGTCTAGATCCTGGCCATCCGTTTTTTTGCCGGCGCCGTGTTATCCAGAAACCGGCTCAGGCCCCTGCTGCAACCATTGACGCCGCGATAATACGCTGATTATAAAAGAGAGGTCCACTCGCCCCACGCCGGCGGCACACGCGAATGGCAATTCCATTGGCGCAATTTATTCCGGCGCCACCGCCTTGCCGCAGTAGCGGCGGATCTCGGCTTGCAACTGCTGTTCGAATTCCAGTCGCTCCGCGTCCGTAAGATAGTGTGGGTTGTTGGGATCGCTGGTGGGCCGGAGAATATAATTGGCATCAGCAGCCTGGGAATTGCGCTTGCGGGCTGTTTCACAATTGCTGCGTCGATCGGCATCGGCCTGCGCTCCGGTGCGTCTCTCCTGGTCGCGCCGCAGGCGATCCTCGGCCATGATTTCCGTCAGGCGCTCCTCGCGTTCCTGCCGTTGCTGAAGCTGCGGATCGCCGGCCGGAACCGGGGTCAGTTCCACGCGTTCGGCGTTTTCCGGCGGCTTGTCACCAAAATGCACGCGGCCCTCCGCATCCACCCAGCGATAGATTTCATCTGCAAGCACGGGCAGGGCAACGGCGGCGCCCGCCAGGCTGGCCAGCAGCAAGATCTTCCAACAGGATCCGGGGGGCACCAGGGGAATTCGCTGCACGGATGCGCCGCAGGGCATTCCAGCCTGGAAGAAGGGCAGCGCGTCAGCGCTCCAGGTATTTGAGCTTGTCCTTCACTTCCCGCCACTCGTCTGCGTCGGGGAAATGTTCTTTCATTTCACTGATGACCGGCCAGTGCCTGGACAGCGTGGCATTCAGTTCGATGAATCCCTTCATGCCTTCAGGCACGTCGTCTTCCGACATGATGGCCTCTACCGGGCATTCGGGCTCGCACAGGGTGCAATCAATGCATTCGTCCGGGTCAATGACCAGAAAATTCGGTCCTTCATGGAAGCAGTCAACCGGGCAAACCTCCACGCAGTCGGTGAATCGGCATTTGATACAGGCATCAGTTACAACGAAGGGCATGGTCGTTTCCGCTGCTTAGACGTGATTTCGGCGGGATCATACTCTCGCGCGGTGGATTGCAACAGTGCACGCAAACCAGCGCCGACTACTTCAACAGCGCGCGCCAGCGATACAGCAGTTCCAACGCCGCCCGCGGCGTGAGTTCATCCAGTTCGACTTCACGCAACTCATCGACGACCGGATTGGTGGCGGCAAACAGGTCGGCCTGCTGGTCCGGCAATGTTTGCATGGCGCGCGGCGACGACTCCAGGCAACGCAGGCGTTGCGCGGCATCATCAATAACCGCGCGCGGCACGCCGGCAAGTTGCGCGACCTGCAGTCCGTAGCTGCGGTCTGCCGGCCCGTCCCGCAGCGCGTGCAGAAAGACTATCCGGTCTCCATGTTCCACGGCCGCCAGGTGTACGTTGCGGGCGCCGTCAAGTGCCTGCGCCAGTTCGGTCAGCTCGACAAAATGCGTGGCAAACAAAGTGAATGATTGAACCGAACGGGCAAGATGCACGGCACACGCGCAGGCAAGCGCGACGCCATCGTAGGTACTCGTGCCGCGGCCAATCTCATCCATCAACACCAGGCTGCGGCTGGTGGCGGCGTGCAGGATCTGCGCGGTCTCCGACATCTCGACCATGAAGGTTGATTGGCCGCCGGCGACGTCGTCGGCGGCGCCAATGCGGGTAAAGATACGATCCACCGGCCCGAGCCTGGCAGTGCGGGCGGGAACGAAGCTGCCGATGTGCGCCAGGACAACGATCAGGGCAACCTGGCGCATGTAGGTGGACTTGCCACCCATATTGGGTCCGGTGATCACCAGCATGCGCCGTTCGGTGTCGAGCAGCGTGTCGTTGGCGATAAAAGGCTCCGCGCGCAACTGTTCCACCACCGGGTGCCGTCCAGCGTGAATTTCCAGCCCGGCTTGATCGGTAAAGGCAGGGCGCGAGTAATTGAGGACCTGGGCGCGCTCGGCGAACGCGGCGAGCACATCGAGTTCGGCGCCGGCAGACGCGATTGCCTGCAATGTCGCGATGTCGCCGCTGATGCGCGCCAGGATGCCGTCGTACAGTTCCCGTTCACGGGCCAGGGCCCGGTCTCTTGCACTCAGCACCTGACCCTCGAACTGACGGAGTTCATCGGTGACGTAGCGTTCCACGGCCTTCAGCGTCTGGCGGCGCTGGTACTCCGCAGGAGCGTTGGCGGCCTGGGCGCGGCTCAGCTCAATGTAATAGCCGTGCACCCTGTTGTAGCCGACCTTCAGCGCGTTAATCCCGGTGCGTTGACGCTCGCGCAGTTCGAATTCGGCCAGCAATCGGCCCGCATCCCGGCTCAGGGCCCGCAGTTCGTCCAATCCGTCGTCAAATCCCTCTGCAATGACGTCGCCATCGCGAACCTGCGCGGCAGGCTCCGTGGCAATGGACTGTTCCAGGTACTGCTGCAACTCCGGCAGCAGATCAATTTCTCCGCACAGTTCCTGTATCCGCGGCGCTGCAACTTTGCCGGCCTGGTCGCGCAGGGCGGGCAAGTGCGAGAGTGTCGCGCGCAGCTGGCAAAGATCCCTCGGGCGCGCGCTGCCGAGCGCTATCCGCGCCACGATGCGTTCCAGGTCCCCGAGGCGCTCCAGCACATCGCGCAGGCCGGCTTGCAGCCCCGACGCCAGCAAGGCCTCCACAGCATCCAGACGGTGCGCCAATGCCTGCCGGTCCTGCAGCGGGCGCTGCAGCCAGCGTCGCAACATCCGGCCACCCATGGGGTTCACCGTGGAGTCCAAAACGCCCAGCAGGCTATGCTCAACCTTGCCCCCGAGACCTTGTTCCAGTTCCAGATTGCGGCGCGTGGCGGCGTCCAGCACCACAAAGTCCTGCACCTGCTCCAGCCTGGGCGGCTGCAAATGCGGCAGGTCGTGCTGCTGGGTGGCGCGGGCATATGCAAGCACGGCGCCGGTCGCAGCCACGGCCGCGGGCATCGAGTCCAGGCCGAGCCCGGACAGATCCCGCACCCGGAACTGGTCATGCAGGGAGCGTTTGGCTTCCATCACATCAAATTGCCAGGCCGGCAGGGAGGTAAGCCGCCGGCAATGCACCTTCAGGCGTAGCGCCAGATCAGTAGCTTCGTCCGCCACCAGAATCTCCGCCGGATTCATGCGGCGGACCTCCACCTCCAGCGCCTCCAGGCCAACACATTCGCCGGCCGCAATTCGCCCGCTGGCCAGGTCCAGGCTGGCATAACCAAGCCGACCCGAAACTGAACAGACACCCACCAGTGTCGCCTCGGCCCGGTCCTCCAGCAGGGCCGCATCTGTGACCGTGCCGGGCGTCACCACGCGCACCACGCGCCGTTCCACCGGACCGCGCGCCAACGCCGGGTCACCAATCTGCTCACATATGGCGACTGATTCACCCAGCCGGATCAAACGCGCCAGGTAGGTATCAACGGCGTGCACCGGCACACCCGCCATGGGAATGGGTTCGCCCGCGGACTGTCCGCGCCGTGTCAGGGTGATGTCCAGCAGGCGGGCGGCGCGGCGCGCGTCATCGAAGAACAGTTCATAAAAGTCGCCCATGCGGAAGAACAGCAGTTTGTCCGCGTGCTGCGCCTTGAAGCCCAGGTACTGGCGCATGACCGGTGTGTGTTCCATCCCGGCAACCGCGGCGGGGGTATTGGCGGCGGGTTCGGTCATGGCTCAGTGTCAGGCCCGTCAGCATGCTCGGATTCAAGTACCTCGGTGACGCCTTCGACCAGGCGCCGGGCGCGATCCCGGGCTGGATCACCGGCCGGCGTCCTCGCCTGCAGCTGGACAAACGAACGTGCAGCCAGTTGCATTTGCGCCATCCCCAGGTTGTGCCACGCGTCGACGTGGGCATCATTCCGTCGCAGGGTCTCACCGTACATGCGCACCGCTTCCCCGAATATATTGAGATGGGCGTAGACGTTGCCCAGGCGAAACCAGTGTTCCGCGTTATCAGGCGCCAGTTGCGTCAGGCGACGGTAACCGCTCTCGGCCGCGGGCCAGTCCTCGCCCTGGTAGGCCTGATCCGCCTGCAGCGTCAGGCTGGCGATCTC
>CAYMXG010000182.1:0-1564 GCA_964394115.1 uncultured Enterobacteriaceae bacterium
CTCACTATGGGGCGGTGAGGGCAGCGACACTTACGTCATTGAATTGGGAGCGGATGCGAGAACTTACATTGTCGACACGGATGTGGCTGGAGATGACCACGATGTAATTCGAATACTGGGGGATGCACGCGTTGAGGATCTGGTATTCCGGCAAATTGCCAATAGCGGAGTATTGACCAATCATCTCGCAGTTGACTTCGTTCCCGTCGGCGGTGGCGCCGCATCCGGGATTACCATTTTTCACTGGTTCGCAAATGGCGGCCGCGGGGTTGATGCCATCGAATTTTCTGATGGATCGGTATTGGCCGCCGAGGAAATCATTGCGCGCCTGAATGTACCCACTGATGGCCGGGATTATCTTTCCGGTGCCGGAGGAAGCGTGACTTTGTTTGGGCTGGCCGGCGATGACCAGTTGCACGGAAATGGCGAAAAAAATGAATTGCACGGTGGCGCCGGTGCTGACCTTCTGCTCGCTTCCGGGATCGAGAATATCCTTGAGGGCGGAGATGGTTCTGATCGGATTGAGGTTTCGCACGTGCTTCCAACCAGCGGGGATTCAATTGTGCTTTTGGATATCCTCCTTGGAGGCAATGGGAACGACTCCCTGGAGTCGGGTTTGTTTACAGATTCCGAGACCAGTTTGGGTACCGTCCTGATGGATGGGGGCAGCGGCGGCGATACATTGTTGGTGCATGAAGGACAGTCGATGATTATTGCCGGTGGCAATGGGTTTGATTCCATCGCCGGAGAACTGTCTGCCACAGGATCCGTAATATTACTGAACCGTGGTGATCACGGGGACATTATCAGCAGCACCGACGGTTGGGGTGCCGCGACAATGGACGCCCCGCAGGATGGTGTCAGCCATGTTGTCTCATTCGGCGGCGGGATTACATTAAATGACATTTCGCTCAGGCAGGATGCGAATGACCTTCTGATTTTGAGCGGCAAGCTGGAAGGTCTGAGGTTGGTCGACTATTTTGATCTTCAGGGTGAGGCCGCGACCTGGTTGACCAAAATCCAGATAGTCAATCAGGCAACATCGTTATACGAATCCGGGTCGACATCCCCAGGTTTGAGTAGCCCGATCATGTTGCTGGATTTCAACTCCCTGATGGTTGAATACGTGCAAGAGCGAGTGGGCCTTGCCGATGCGTGGCGCGTCGTGGATTCCAACAGTGTCCTGGACGCGCAGTATTTGTCCGGTGCCGCTTTCGGAGGACAAGTGGCATATGAATATGCATTGCTGGGTCAGGAAGCCTATTCACATCTTGGCGATCAGGTGTGGACGTCGTTGCAAGGATTGGTGGACTTGTCCGCGCCTGTGGAGATTCGGATATTGCCGACGGAACCTGTTACAGGAGTTGCCATTTCGCAATTATTCGCCCGGGAGGATGTGCTGTTTCAATATCGACTGCCGGAAAATTTCATGGTGGACCCAATAACACTGGAAGGATTGCCTATTGCCCTGGTATCGAGCCTTCCCCCGTGGCTAACCTATGACCCGTTGACTCTTGAGTTGTCCGGAACCCCTGGCCAGCAGGAAGTCGGAACAGAATTGGTG
>CAYMXG010000182.1:1574-5344 GCA_964394115.1 uncultured Enterobacteriaceae bacterium
GCCACGAACCGATTTGGCCAGCAGATAACCGTGACAATGACGCTGATCATCGAATCTGCCCCGGCACCGGAAGGATGGATCATTACAGGAACCAGCGGGGGCGATGTTCTCGTCGGATCGGAGGGGAATGACTCGATCTTCGGCGGAGCTGGCAGGGATGAATTGCATGGTGGCTCCGGAGACGACAGACTTGATGGCGGGGATAAAGACGATGCGATATTCGGAGGTCCTGGACAAGACCATCTCTTTGGCGGAACTGGAAGTGATCAATTAGCGGGTGATGATGGAAACGATGTCCTCCTGGGAGGGCCGGGTAGAGACCGTGTCTCCGGCGGAACAGGAGACGATTACCTCTCCGGCGAACAGGGCAATGACCGATTAACGGGCGGGGAAGGTGATGATGTATTGGTCGCTGAATTTGGCAACGACCGTCTGTCAGGTGGCAGCGGCGACGATTCCTATGAAATCCGGGCTGGTGCCGGAAAGGTAACGATTTTGGATGCGAGTGGAGAGGACGCCATTCACTTCGGCTCTGTGTCCAGTGAGGACGCCAGGTTCTCGCGTCAGCAAGGTAATCTGGTCGTAAGGGTTGATGGCACAAAGGCAAAGGTCGTGGTCTCGAATTGGTTTACCGATCCCGTTGCCCGCATTGAAAGTATTGCATTCAACGATGGCGTGACGTTGCTGGAGCAGGATGTGTTGCAGCTAATTCAACATCGAGCAGGCCTTGCGACGAACTCCGTGTCGCTTTCATCCTTGTCTGAATTTCAGTTGGCCACTGAATTCACTCCTTCGGTACCTGGCATCGGGTGGCTGCCGGATGGAAGCAGCCAAGGGGGCTTGCATAGTTGGCTCCCGTGAAGTCGTAATTCCGGGAAGATTCTTGCCATACTATATATAGTATAGGTATAATTCGATATGTGGTGGATAGAGGAATATCGTCGCCGAAGAGCGGCTGTTTCAGGTTGTCTCGATTACCGCCCACGACTATCGGAGATCTTGAATTTGAAGAATTTTCGTCCCGCCAAGAGGCGGGTAGAAGTATCAGTTGGAGAGTCGGTACGGATCATCCGCGAGTTGCAGGAACTAAGCCAGAATGCGCTCGGCGAGCTTACTGGTATCCCGCAATCCACCCTGTCCGCCATCGAGAGCGGTCGTGTCAATCTGGGCCTTGAGCGTGCCAAGGTGTTGGCGAGGGCGCTGAAGTGCCATCCGGCTGTGCTGGTGTTCCCGGATTGGGACATAAAGAAGGAATCGGCTGCGTTTCTTTGACCCAGGTTTGTCGCTGTGGGGCGCGCCCGTATAATGCCCCACCATGTTCACTCCCTTCGAGGCCTTCATCGGGCTGCGGTATGTCCGGGCGAAGCGCCGTAATCACTTCATCTCCTTTATCTCCCTGACCTCCATGGTCGGGGTGGCGCTGGGGGTCACGGCGCTGATCACCGTGCTGTCGGTCATGAATGGCTTCGAGAAGGAACTGAAGTCGCGCATCCTCGGCATGGCCTCCCATGCCACGGTCGTGGATTACAGCGGGGCCATGAAGGAATGGCGCGTGTTGGAAAAGAAGGTGGCGGAGTACCCGGGTATTGTCGGCGTGGCGCCTTACTTCAGCGCCGAGGGCATGGCGGTGCGGGATCGCGTGGTGCAGGGCACGATTATCCAGGGCATTGTCCCCGCCGAGGAGGTCGGGGTCTCCCTGGTGGCGGAGCGGATGAAGGAGGGGAATTTCGAATCCCTGCAATCCGGCGCCTATGGGGCGATCATCGGTACCGAGATGTCCCGTTCCCTGGGTGTCCTGATCGGAGACAAGATCACCCTGGTGGCGCCCCAGGCCACGTCCACGCCGGCCGGAATCCTGCCGCGCCTGAAGCGCTTCACGGTGGTGGGGATCTTCGAGATCGGCATGCATGAGTACGACAGCGCACTGGTGCTGTTGCACATGGATGACGCGCTCAAATTCTTCCGCAAGGAGGCGCCTTCCGGTCTGCGCCTGAAGACGGATGACATCATGGCGGCCCCGCGTCTCTCCCGCGAGGCGATGCAGGGCATTGAAGGTCAATTTGGCGTCGTCGACTGGACCCAGCGCCATGCCAACTTCTTCCGCGCCCTGCGCACGGAGAAGACGGTGATGTTCGTGATCCTCAGCCTCATCGTGGCGGTGGCCGCGTTCAACATCATCTCCACGCTGGTGATGACGGTCACGGACAAGGAGGCGGATATAGCCGTGTTGCGCACCATGGGCGCAAGCCCGCGCAGTATCCTGGCCATTTTCATGATCCAGGGCACGGTGATCGGCACCATCGGCATCGGCCTGGGGATCCTGGGTGGAATTCTGCTGGCCAACAATGTGGAGACCATCGTCCCGGCCATCGAGAACTTCTTCCGGGTGAAGTTCCTGTCACCGGATATCTATTACATCAGTGAGCTGCCTTCCGATTTGCATTGGAGTGATGTCTGGATCATCGGCTCGGTGGCGTTCCTGTTCTGCCTGACCGCGACCCTTTATCCGGCCTGGCGCGCGGCCCGCACCCAGCCGGCGGAGGCATTGCGCTATGAGTGAGAAAGTGGCGCTGGCCTGCAGCGGATTGAGCCGCACCTTCGCCGAGGGCGAATTGCACGTGGATGTGCTGCGCGGCGTGGATCTGTCGGTGGACGCCGGGGACTGCGTGGCCATCCTGGGTTCCTCCGGATGCGGCAAGAGTACGTTGTTGCATTTGTTGGGCGGCCTGGACGAACCGACCTCGGGCGAGGTGGAAGTGGGCGGCAAGGTCATGTCGGCATTGTCGGAAAAGGAACGCGGCGAATTGCGCAATCATTACCTGGGGTTTGTGTACCAGTTCCATCACCTGTTGCCGGAGTTCACGGCTGTGGAGAATGTCGCCATGCCGTTGTTGATCCGGGGCATGGCGTCGGCGCAGGCCGAAAACGAGGCGGCGGCGATCTTGGAGCGGGTGGGACTGGGTCAGCGCCTGGCCCACAAACCCGGAGAATTATCCGGCGGCGAGCGTCAGCGCGCAGCCATTGCCCGGGCGCTGGTGACCAAGCCGCGCTGCATCCTCGCGGATGAGCCCACCGGCAACCTGGACGAGGATACCGCCGCCAAGGTCTTCGACATCATGCTGGAATTGAACCGCGAGTATCAGGTGAGCCTGGTCATGGTCACCCATAACCTGGCGCTGGTGAACCGGTTTGACCGGGCGTATGAACTTCATGAGGGGGTGCTGAATGTAAAAAGCCATTAGGTCCTGAAACAGCAATCCCCGTTCGCATTCACTCCTACCGCAAGCCACGCCCGCCTTGTTGCGTTGCAGCACCTGCGGATTTTCCGCAGCTGCTACTGAAGTTCGGCATACCTCAATTGAGTGATTACGAGGGCATGGAATCGGCGTAGCCTCCACAGGGTGGGTAAGAATTTTTCCAACCGCATTGCCCACCCTGAATTGTAAGCCCGGATGACGCGGAAAACCGGAGGCTACACATGAAAGGTCATTTTCGCCGAACAAAGAAAGCGAAATCACGGGATCGACGTCGCGATGCCAGTCGCGATGCATTTGATTTCCGCGATCTCATTTACCGGCCGTCACTGCTTGAACTACCCGATGAGCTTTCCCCCGATTGGGAACTTCTGACGATTCTCGATCAAGGCGACGAAGGCGCCTGCGCCGGCTTCGCATTGGCCGCATTCATCAACTATCTGTTGGCACACAAGGCGAAACGGCCGCTTGAACGATCTGAAACGGTCAGCGCGCGCATGTTGTTCAACATGGCCC
>CAYMXG010000183.1:0-5338 GCA_964394115.1 uncultured Enterobacteriaceae bacterium
GCCTTGCGATACCACTTGAACGCCTGGCTGTCGTCGCGCTCCACGCCCTGGCCCTTTCCGTACATGAATGCGAGGTTGATCTGAGCGTCCACCACACCTTTGTCTGCCGCTTTCTTGTACCAGCGCAGGGCCTCTTCCAGGTTTTGCTGCGCGCCCACCCCCTGGGCAAACATTTCACCCACCTTGAACATGGAAGCCGGGTGCCCGCGTTTGGCGGCACGCAGCGTCCAGTCGAAGGCGGCCTTGGGATCCGGCGGCGTGCCGATGCCCTTTAAATAAAGCCCGGCAATCATGGCCTGGGCGCCGGCGTCGCCCTGGGCGGCGGCTTTCAGATACCACTTGAAGGCGGAACGGAAGTCCTGCTCCACGCCCCGTCCCTTGGCATACATTACGCCGAGACTGAACTGCGCCGGCGTGTGATTCTGTTCGGCAGCGCGGCGATACCAGTTCACCGCTTCGGTTTCGTTTTTTTCGGTCCCCACGCCCTTGGCGAGCCGGTAGCCTAATTCGGTCTGCGCCTCCGGGTCACCCTCCTCAGCATGGGCATACAGTTCCATGAATTCCTCATTGCCTTGCGGCCGTGGAGATTTTTGCAGCGTGGGCACCGGCTCCGGCGCGGGTTGTGCCACAGGTAGGGGCATCGAAGGCACGGCGGTGGGCGAAGTGATATCCGGCGCTTCAGCGGGAGGACGCTGTTTGCTTCTAGGTGCCGCGGAGATCCTGGGCTCTGCCGCAGGCCCGGGCCGCGATGGATTTGTAGGAATGTCCGTGATCAGTTCCGGCTCGTGCAGCGGAGGTGATGGCTTCTGTGCCGGGATCAGGGGTTCGGGGGTTTTGACGACCCCCTTTTCGAATTCAGCCCCCAGGGTGCGCATCACCATCAACAGGTCATTGATGGATTGCGGGCGTTCGTGGCGGCGAAAGCGCATGGCGTAATCAATGGCCTCCAGCAAGGCCTGGGAGTAACGGCCTTCACCCACCTCCACGGCGGGGACGTAGGTATCCCGGCCGGCGATGCTGATGGCGGAACTCCGATCAATGGCGTCCGCAGGCGGGACACCGGCAATGCACCGATACATGGTGGCGCCGAGGGCATAAATGTCCGTCCACGGGCCCTGCTCCTCATTGCTGTTGTACTGTTCGATGGGCGCATAGCCCTTGGAAAACAGGCTGGTCATGGATCCACGGCTGGTTTCCAGCGCCTGGCGCGCGGAACCGAAATCCAGCAGCACCGGGTCGCCGTCCACGCGGATGAAGATGTTCCCCGGCTTGATGTCGCGATGGATGAAGCCGTGGGCGTGCACCAGTTTCATGCCGTCGATAATGGGAAATATCACCGTGCCCAGGTCGGCTTCATCAAGAATTTTCCGCCGCGCCAGGATTTCCTGCAGGGTTTCACCCAATTCATAATCCATGACCATGTACGCGGTGTTGTTGGCCTCGAACACGTTGCGTACGCGCACGATGTTGGGGTGCTTGAACTGTCCGAGCGTCCGCGCCTCAGCCAGAAATCGCCCTTGCCCCCAAACGTAACGTTCCTCATGTTCCGGAGACAGTGCCACCACGGAGCCATCTGTGTGCCGCGTGGCCAGCTCGATGGGCATGTACTCCTTGATCGCAACCTCATGGGCCAGGTTGCGGTCGTAGGCCAGGTAGGTAATGCCGAAGCCGCCCTGGCCAATGATGTCGCGGATTTCATACCAATGGAGCTGAAATCCGGGCTGGAGGGCGTTTAATTGATGTTTTTTGCGCTTTTTGGCCACGGTGTTGTGGGGGTTTTGGCCGGTCCCAAGAGTGGGGAAGACCCACTATACAAGCCTAAAAACCCCAGATTTGCAATGAGTTGGCGCGGTTTCCGGCGGTATTTTGTTAGCCTGAGGGGAGGTTATTACCCTATTTTTCAGGCTCCGGGGCGGGATTGGGGAGTGATCCAATCCGCCGACCCGGGTACTGCCCGGCAACTGAATTCGCGCCACAGGTACATTCAAGCGGGATATCCAGCCGTGGGCGGCGCGTTGGAACTATGAGTCGTCCCGTCCGGCTCTGGTGCGTGGACACTGCGCGCACAGGTTCAGTAGAATCCCGCTCCGAATTGGTCAATGCACGAACGTGAATCGGCAGAGGCTCAAGAGAATGAAGCGGCGGGAGTAATCGAGAGGTTACTCCCGCTTTTATGTACATGGACGTACTGTATGCCGCGGGCGCAGGATGCGCAGGAGCGGCATGTACATGGATGTACGCACAGAAAATTGCTCCTGCATTTTCTGTGTACCCGCCGTCCCTGGCGGTAGTACGCCCCGTGTGTCGGGAATATACACGCGGCGATGTACATGGATCTACTGTATGCCGCTTGTGTCAGGAACGCACAAGCGACGTTGTCTGAAGTCCCTGTCTGGAGATGGTATTTGACGCAGGCCGCGATCCTGGCCCTTGAAGATGGAACCCTGTTCCACGGCCGTTCCATTGGGGCGGAGGGTCAGACCGTTGGTGAAGTGGTATTCAACACTGCCATCACCGGGTACCAGGAGATCCTCACGGATCCTTCCTACCATCAACAAATCGTCACGCTGACCCAGCCCCATATCGGCAATACAGGCGTCAATTCCGAGGATGAGGAATCCGGCGCAGTCTTCGCCGCCGGACTGATCATCCGCCAACTGCCGTATCAAACGAGTAACTGGCGCGCCCAGGGTTCGCTGCCGGAATATTTGCGCCGCCAGGGCGTGGTCGCCATTCAGGACATCGATACACGCAAGCTCACCCGGCTGCTGCGGGACAAGGGCGCGCAAAATGGCTGTCTCGTGGCCGGCGCGACGTTGGACCCGGAGCGCGCCGTGGCGGCGGCGCGGGCATTCCCCGGCCTGAAGGGCGCCGATCTGGCGAAAGTGGTCAGCACCCGGAATGGCTATGAATGGGCGGAAGGATGCTGGTCGCTGGATGCGGGGTTACCCGATGCCACCGTGCGCAGCGACAAACCGTGGCGTGTGATTGCGTACGATTTCGGCGTGAAGCGCAATATCCTGCGCATCCTCGTGGACCTGGGTTGTCGTGTGACCGTCGTGCCGGCGACCACCCCTGCCATGGAGGCGCTGCGGGAAAATCCCGATGGTGTGTTTCTGTCCAACGGTCCCGGTGACCCGGACGCCTGCGATTACGCCATTGCTGCCATACGGGAGCTGCTGCCGACGCGCATTCCGATCTTCGGTATCTGCCTGGGACACCAGTTGCTGGCATTGGCTTGCGGCGCGCGCACCGTGAAGATGAAGTTCGGACACCATGGCGCTAACCATCCGGTGCAGGAACTGGCAACGGGGCGCGTGATGATCACGAGCCAGAATCATGGCTTCAACGTGGAGGAAGCCAGCCTGCCGCCGGAGCTGCAGCCCTCGCACCGATCATTGTTTGACCGTACGTTGCAGGGCGTGCGCCATCGGGATCTCCCCGCATTCAGTTTTCAGGGCCACCCGGAGGCGAGCCCGGGGCCCCATGACATCAAGCCGTTGTTCAGGCACTTCATCGAGTTGATGGAGCAGAGAAGCGTGAAGCGTGAAGCGTGAAAGAGAACCTGTTCAACTTGTTCTGTGTTCAACGAGATACGCTTCACGAACCACGAGATACGATCTTTTTTACGAGATACGCTTCACGAGATACGAGATACGACTGGAGAGCGCCATTGTTGCCCAAGTTCCGCACCACCCATGCCTAAGCGCACCGACATAAAAAGTATCCTCATCATCGGCGCCGGCCCGATCATCATCGGCCAGGCGTGCGAGTTCGATTATTCCGGGGCGCAGGCCTGCAAGGCGCTGCGCGACGAGGGCTACCGGGTGATCCTGATCAATTCGAACCCGGCCACGATCATGACCGACCCGGGCATGGCGGATGCGACCTACATAGAACCCATCCGCTGGCAGACCGTGGCCAAGATCATCGAGAAGGAACGCCCGGACGCGTTGCTGCCGACCATGGGCGGTCAGACGGCGCTCAACTGCGCGCTGGACCTGGCGCGCATGGGCGTACTGGAGGAGTTCAAGGTTGAACTCATCGGCGCAAGCCGGGAGGCCATCGACAAGGCCGAGGATCGGGAGAAGTTTCGCGACGCCATGCGCCGCATCGGCCTGGCCATGCCGTACTCCGGCCTGGCGCATTCGCTGGAGGAAGCCCGGGAGATCCAGGCCGAGATTGGTTTCCCGATCATTATCCGGCCGTCATTCACGCTCGGCGGCACCGGCGGCGGCATCGCCTACAACACCGAGGAGTTTCTCGAGATCTGTGAGCGCGGCCTGGACGCATCGCCGACCAAACAGGTATTGCTGGAGCAATCGGTCATCGGCTGGAAAGAGTTTGAGATGGAGGTGGTGCGGGACAAGAAGGACAACTGCATCATCATCTGTTCCATCGAAAATCTCGATCCCATGGGCGTGCATACCGGCGATTCCATCACCGTCGCACCGGCGCAAACGCTGACTGACAAGGAATACCAGATCATGCGCGATGCCTCCATCGCGGTGTTGCGCGAGATCGGCGTGGAGACCGGCGGCTCCAACGTCCAGTTCGCGGTAAATCCCGCCAATGGTGAACTCATTATTATTGAGATGAACCCGCGCGTATCCCGGTCTTCGGCGCTGGCCTCCAAGGCCACCGGCTTCCCCATTGCCAAGGTGGCGGCCAAACTCGCGGTCGGGTTCACCCTGGACGAACTGGAAAATGAAATCACCGGCGGCGCGACGCCGGCCTCGTTTGAACCGACCATTGATTACGTGGTCACCAAGATCCCGCGTTTCACGTTCGAGAAATTTCCGCAGGCCGATCCCCGGCTCACGACCCAGATGAAATCCGTCGGCGAGGTCATGGCCATCGGCCGCACCTTCCAGGAGTCACTGCAAAAAGCCCTGCGTGGACTGGAAACCGGCATCGACGGATTGAATGAACGTGCCGGAGGTGACGGCGCCGAGGCACTGGATCGCATCCGGCATGAATTGCGCGTACCCACGGGCGAACGCCTGCTGTATGTGGCGGATGCCTTCCGCAATGGCATGTCGCTGGCGGAAGTGAACGAGCATTCGCACATTGATGCCTGGTTCCTGGCGCAGATTGAAGACCTGGTGCAAGAGGAAACCCGGTTGCGGGGGCACGCGATTGACGATCTGGCGCCGGAGCGTCTGCGGGAACTTAAACGCAAGGGATTTTCCGACAGCCGCCTTGCCACGTTGCTGGGTTGCCGCGAGGAAGCCGTGCGCCTGCGGCGGCACCAATACGGCATCCGGCCGGTGTACAAGCGCGTGGATTCCTGCGCCGCCGAGTTTGCCGCCACCACGGCCTACATGTATTCCACCTA
>CAYMXG010000184.1:0-5330 GCA_964394115.1 uncultured Enterobacteriaceae bacterium
CCGCGATGGCACGATGATGAAACCCTTCGGCGAAAACGCCATCGTCATGGAAAACATCGACAAGATTTACGCCTACCTCAAGGCCCGCTCCGACGGCGTCCTGGGTCCCGAGAATCTGATCAAGTACCCGCTGGGAAAGATCGAGTAATCTGCGGCCGCCGATTTCCCGGCGACACAGCGGGCATCAGCGTATGCTGACGTTGCGCGGCAACGTGGCGCGCATCATTCCAGGAGTGGCAGTATGAAAGACATCAGTGACATTTATATTGTCGGCGTCGACGAAAACCGTCCGCCGGCCTTGCGCAAGGAACCCTACATCGACCTGTATTTCAAACTCAATCACCAGGCGCCGGAAGTCTGGTGCAAGTTATTCAATGACCTGGTCGCCAAACTCGAGGCCACCCCCAAGATTGATCCTGCCCAGGGGCTGATCATTACTTCGTGGGTGCGGCTGCCGGATGACATTCCGGCACATCTGAAGGCACTTCAACAAAAGGTAACCGAGTGCACTGCCAAATATATCGAAAAAATCGAAATGGCCCGGGCTGCGGAGAAGGCGGCCGCCAACACCGGCGTGGGCCAGGCGGAGGGTGCGCAGGGAAAGCTTAACAAGATCATCGAGGGACTGGACTTCATCTCGGCCAAACCCAAATAGGCGCACGCTGATTCCGTCGCAGTTTTTGTCGTTACGTCACCTCAACGCCCCCAGCCGACCGAAACGGCACGCGCTTGTCTTCCACGCCTCCCGGTCCGCGAAAAACAAGTTCGTGCCGGTCAAAATCAAACTCCGCGAGGTTTGATTGATTCCAGAGCCCCAGGAAATGGCTGTAAAAGGGGACATAGAATCCGCGCCGTGGTTCATGATGCTGGAATGCGAACACGTACTCCGGCTGATCCTTCACGGAAAATCCGCTGTGACAATGTTGTACCCAGGCATGGTCGCCCAGGATAACCAGTTTCCATAGCGGCTGGGTGTCGTAAAACTTCAGGGTCACGTTCTTCCCGAGCTTGCGCAGTGCGGACAGCGCGGCAATGGTTGCCTCGATCTCGCTGGTCAACGACTGCGTGCTCACGTGATGATCCGGAAACGAGGTCGCATGATCCTGCATGTGTATGCCAAGCGGATTGAGTAACATGACGCGAAACTCATAGGCCGACTGCAATACGGCACGCAACGGTCCGCCGCGCTCCACGAGCGTATCAAATCCGGTAATCGTGAGAATGAGAGCATCGCGCGACGCCGGCATTGTCCGCACCAACTCGCGTTCCTTCCATCGGGAAAAGAGTCCCGCATCGCCGCGGGCGTGAACCAGGGCCGCCAGCCTGGCGCTGGCAACCTTGCTGCGGTTGTCCCACATTATCTTGGCAAGGTTGAACAGCAGCACCAGCGCTGAGGCGAGAAATATCTCGGTAACCAGCATCAGGTGCGCATCTGCCTCCAACTGCGGCCACATGCGTTGGATGAACTCCGCCAGGACCGGCAGGGAAAACGCCAGCGCCACTGCCAGCACCGTGATAAGCGCATGGGAAAGCACATGGCTAAGACTTGCGAGCCATTGATGGAGTTGGGTATCCCGGGTCGCGATGTCGATATTTCCCCCTTCCGGATCCAGCACGCCGTTCGAAGCAGGGTTTCCTGCCAGGGCGAAGACCTCAAGGGTCGAATTTATAACAGAGGCCGGTGAAAGAAAATGCGACCCAGGTCACCGCATCCGATCAGCCACTGTGATCAAGTTGGCATCAGGAGCCTTATTTCCAGAGAATGACGCCACAAACATGCACATCTTGCACCTTTAATGAAACAGGGTTCGCGACGGGCTCAGGGGCCTCGATCAGCTGTCATGCGAATCATGGGGTCAGAGTCGTTGAATCCAATCCGTACTTGTAATGTCGGCCGACTCAAGGGCACATAAGTGCAATATCACCAGCTCTTACCCCTTGCCCCTGCTATGTTCAAGCAGCTGCACCATCGACAGTTGGTCTGATCAGGCTCTCCGCCGGAATGCCGAGATCCTTGTGTAGTCGCCAGATCATTTTCAATGTCAGCGGGCGCCTGCGACCGAGGATTTCGTAGACTCGGTTGCTGCGACCGATCATGGGTTCCAGGTCTTTCGGCGTAAGGCCCTTCTGCTCCATGTGAAACTTGATGGCCTCCACCGGATCGGGCAAGTCCAGCGCGTGATGTCTGGCCTCATAAGCCTGCACAAGCGTGACAAGCAGATCCAGGCGCTCGCCCTGAGGTGTCTTTGGCCGGGCATCCATGAGTCTCTCAATATCCTTGAGTGCTGCCCGGTAATCTGCCTTGGTCTTCAGTGTTTTGATGTCCATAGCCGTATCCCGATTAAATGGTCTGTGCGTCTATCCGGTCATAGCCGGCATGGGTGCCGATAAACCTGATGTAAACGACCCGATATGCATAGTTGATCCAAACGACCAGCCGGTATTTGTTACCAGCCAGGTTGAACACAACCCGCCCGTCCCTGAGGATGCTGGCGCTGCGGAAGTCACTCTTTACATCCGCGGGCGCTGACCAGTCGGCGTGCAGGAAGTGCCGATACCATGACAACGCCGGTTCCCTGGCATCAAGGTATTGAGGGTTACGCTCCCAAAATGCCTTGAGCGTCGATAAGGCAATTACCCGCACCGGATGAGTATAGTCCCAAATTGGGACCAAGGGCAATCAGGAAGGAAATGGCGCGCCCGGCAGGACTTGAACCTGCAACCCTCGGGTTCGAAGGCTACGCCTAGGCCGCATGGCGCTTTAACAATCAATGCCCTGCAACGCTCGCTCCAATGCAATGATGCGACAAGATACGGAAGTTAGTATGACTAAATTGTGTGACGGCTACGGATTGGCTACGTGTCAGGTATGGGCGCTACGTCAATGCGCGGCTGTATCGCCTGTGGAGTTCAACTGCACGCGCAGTATGCGACCCCAATGGAGTTCAAGTCTGGCCTGTGTCCCCTCGCGAAGAACGCCGCCGTGAGCGACTGTCGTCGTGTAACCAGGGCCGGAGCTAAAGAAATTGACCTCGACCTGTCGCCCGCCAATGTCGAGCAGGTCGCCAGGTGCATGTCCGGCATGGGGCTGTTCACGCAGAACACGGACACGACCCTCGACGATTTCAACGTCCTGCATAACAAACGCTCGGTAGGCAGTTGCCTGCTTCCAAATCATTGCAACTGCGCCGATGCCGCCGAGGGTGGCAGCGCCGACCCCCCAAACAAGGAGGAACCACCGAGTGTACGGCCTAAGCGTTGCGAGTCGGGCGCGGCGAATCCACAGTGCAACAAGTCCCGCGAGAAGAAAGCCGGTGCCGTGCCAGAAGGCATATGGAGGAAGCGCACTGATCTCGTAGATGGTCTCGTACACGATCGCGTCCGGGTAGCTAAGGAAGAAGTAAAGCCATATCTGATGATGCTAGTTACACAGCAAGTGGATCATGTGCCTGCATCCCAGCCAAAACAAGGCCCAGGTTCGAAGTTGGCCCGGAGCGTTACGGCACTTGGGAAATCAATGCCCTGCAACGCTCGCAATGGACGAAATAACGTGTTATGTGTTTGACATGAATTACGCGTTTCAGAATATTTTTCTTAAGGACCTATTCGATAATGACGTAACTCTAAGGAAGCCTTTGGATCCTAAGTTCAAAGTGCTTTCCACGGATCCTGAAGAGATTAAACAGTTAATGCACTACTTCAAAAATGATACGGCTTTTGGCAAGGGCTGGAAAAGGGCCGACCAGGATGTGATCAAGGCCATGGAGCCATTGGCGGGGAGTTAGGAAGATTTGTTAAACTCGGCCGCGACTTGCTCCTCAAAATATTTGTGCTACCCTTAAATCGTCACAGCTAGTAACGACAAATAGACCCGAATAGTGGTCCCGGCAGCGACCGGGCGAGGCCACAGCCAGGGGGGGTTCTGTGTGTGGTGTGGGTGCAGAACCCCGGGCAAAATAGCATAGAGCGCCACACTGCCTAGCCCGTGACTTCATCGCAATTAACCGCGATGGAGTCGCCTTCCGTTAGGCCTCCATCGCATGAACTGATGGAGGCACATCATGTTAGAACCTAAAGCCGATGAGGCAGAGTTACGTCCGGAGGTCGGAGACGGCACCCCTGGCCGCGCAGCGGCCGGGGGGGCCGAGAGCCCCGTCCTAGTAATACGGGGCGAAAGGGAACCAGTTGTCCCAGAGGATCGCTCAGATTTGGCGCTGGTGGATTGGCTGGCGTTCACCGTTCGTCCGGAGAAGGCTGACGACTGGAAGTGGATGCGGAATACGCTGCATTACGTATTCAAGATCCCGGCCTACACCTGGCACGAGACCGGCAGGCAGTGGCATGGCTACACAACCAGCGCTGAACTGGTGGACTCGGTGGACGGGGGTGAAAGTGTCCGGCTGGGTGTGGTGGCGTGGGGCGGCGAGTCGCAGCGTGGAACCCTTCACGTCGAACTGTTTGGGCGGACCTGTGCGCGGCTCACGGATTGGGAAGGCATCAAGGCATGGGGTGAGTCCGTGGGTGCGGTGCTGACGCGTGTGGATGTCGCGCACGACGATTTCGAAGGCAAGACCGTCAACATTGAGCAGGCTCGCGTCTGGCTGAAGGAAGGCGGCTTCGGGAGCAATGGGCGTCCGCCTCGGGCACGGCTCATCGATGACCTGGATAGCGGAGAAGGGAAAACCTTGTACGTCGGTAATCGGGCTTACGGCAAGCTCTGCCGCGTGTACGAGAAAGGGAAGCAACTGGGCGATCCGACCAGTCCCTGGAATCGGGTCGAGGTCGAGGTCCGGAACAAGGGCCGGATCATCCCCTGGCATGTGCTGACTTCCCCAGGGCATTTCCTGGCAGGCGCGTACCCGTGCCTGTATTTCCTGTCTGTGCATCAGGAGCGTATTAAAACAATTCACCGTTCTGTGCGTATTCAATATCCACGCATGGTGGAAAACGTGAAGCGGTTTGCCGGTCGCAGCCTGAACGCCATGTACGAGGTTGAGGGTGGTAATGCGGATGCGGTGTTGAAGCAGGTGCTGCGGGCAGGCAGGCCGAAGAGTCTGGAGCCGGTTGAGAGCCTGCGGAGCATCATCGAGGAAATCTGCCGTGCGTACCCTGAATCTTGAAGATGCGGCGGCGTTTCTCCATGTGCATCCGATCACACTCCAGGGCAAGGCCAAGGCCGGGATTGTTCCTGGCTGCAAGGTCGGGAGGCGGTGGGTATTCATCGACGTTGATTTGCTTGAATACCTCCGCGCACAATACCGACCGCGAGCGTTGCAGGGTGACAACCTGGAGGTGAATCAATGTCACTCTACAAACGCAAAGACAGTCCC
>CAYMXG010000185.1:0-1652 GCA_964394115.1 uncultured Enterobacteriaceae bacterium
CGGCTTCGCGATCAAAGATTGCCAATTCAAGCGGCAATACGAATTCGTCGAGGGCAGCCTGGTTTTTCTCCTGGTGCTGGCTCTTGGCCACACCGAATTCCAGCTCGGCGAGCGTGACCCACGAAATGCCGATGTCACCGACCTCATAAGTATGGAGGCACTTGAGCGCCTGCGGCGGCTTGCGTTTGATGATGGCGATACAGGTATTGGTATCCAGCATCACCTTCATTCAAATGCAGACTCCCGTTTTTGCTGCCTGGGTTGCGTCCTGTCAACCTTATAGTCCTTGGTGAACTTGTCCAGACTGCCAGTCAGTGAATCCCAGGAATTGACACGGGGGATAAGGATCACGGCGCGCCCCGATTTCTTGATGAATACTTCGTCGCCCTCGAAGCGAAACTCTTTGGGTAGCCGCACCGCCTGACTTTGTCCGTTCTTGAACAGCTTCGCGGTTTTCAATGTCATTAATTCCAGAAAGTATATGTGTATAATATATACTATTCTCCTGCGCGATCAAGCGCGGCGGAGAGAAAGAAGTGTCAGGCCGGTTTTCTTAAGAAAAAACCGGTGGTGCCTCAGTTTGTCATCCCGAACGCAGGTGAGGGATCTTTCACAATCAGGAAGGCGAGATTTCTCAGCCACTTCGTGGCTTCGAAATGACAGACTGTCTGTCTCGTCTCCCGGGGTTTTGAACTTCAGCAGATCGTGAGTTGAGAAGGACGCCCCGCAAAGGCGGGGCGTACGATTCACTGCGTTTTCTTCAGGATTCCGCAGCCGACACTCTTGCCACTTCTGCCTGATTCGGTACGGCAGATATGCAGCGCGGTCGGTGTGAACTTTCCGGTCACGTAGCCCGTGTTGTCGGCGCAGTGAATGTTCGACTCTTCGTCCACCGCGCAGATGTAGGCGTATCCCCGATCACCGGCCTCCCAGGTCCCCGTGAAAGAGTGACCCTGGTCGTTGTCTATGGACACCTTGAGGTCGAGCGCGTAATTCCGTATCTCTCCCTCGGGATTCAGCGAACCTCTCGGTTGAAAGCCCGAGAGATCAGTGATGCTGGCTCGGCCGTCCACGACGCCGAGCACCTGCCCCGTGTAGATCCCGGTTCGGTCGGCACCGAGGACCGGTTGGCTGAGACCGACAAGCAGCGCCAGTGATACGAGCAAATATCTTTTGAACATGTTCCGTTCTCCTTTGAGTTGAGTAATTGTGTTTGGGATGCGTCGTTCGATCAGGAACCTGACACCTGGCGCTCCAGCGGTGTGCGTTCGTCCCTGTTCTTGCCGGCCACCGACCAGATGCGGATTTCGCCGACTTCCACTGTTCGGGAAGGCTCGGTCACCGCCTGGTACAGGGGCGAGTGCTCCTCGCCGTGGAACTGCTGGCCAACCTCGACCGGCTGTGTCCGCTCGTCCACCACCATCTGGTAGAAGCCATCTGCCTGGGCCTGGTTTGAGGCAACACCGATAAGGACTGCTGTGATAATCGTCTTCATGTTTGTTCTCCTGTCAGTTGAGTTGATGAAAAATGCTGTCGGGAACAAGTGTGGACGGCCGGGAGCGGTGCCAATAGTAAGTAACCGCAACTAACCATCCCGTCCCGGACATCGCCTGAAGTGACAGGGCACGGCTTCGATCGCTCGCGCCGTGGCG
>CAYMXG010000185.1:1752-5268 GCA_964394115.1 uncultured Enterobacteriaceae bacterium
GCCGCTGCTTGTGAATCCTGAAATTCCTCCAGTGCATGGACTTTGCCCCACCGCAGGGTGAACACGTGGAGACCACGGTTGACGTACGACGCGTCACCGTTGAGCAGCGTTGCGGTGCCATCCCACTGCACAAAAACAGTGGTATGCCACGGCCAGCCCGTCACCCAGATGTTGTCGACCGTGATATGGAGCGTGGGCAGGACTCTGCCGAGGCGCTCAAACCAGCGGCGCAAGGCTTCTTTGCCGTGGCGCTCGCCACCAAGCGCGTGGACGCCGGAAACGCGGTGACGGACATTCGGCGCGACTGCTTGCACCGCCTCATCCCAGCGATGATTGTTGACGTGATCGAAGGTCTTTCGGATCTCTTTCTTGACAATGTGACTGTATAGCATTTGATCTCTCCTCCAGCCTCATGCATGGCTGTGTTCACTCAAGATAATCTCTTCCTTCTGCCTGGCGGGAACAGACTGCGTTCGAATTTCGGCAGCGGCGTGCCCGCCCTTCGCGAGCGGCTTGATCCTGAACCAGATGGCATACAGGGCAGGCAGGAACACGAGCGTGAGAACTGTCCCGGCGAAGGTCCCACCGATCAAGGTGTACGCCAGCGTTCCCCAGAAAACGGAATAGGTGAGGGGAATGAACGCCAGCATGGCGGCGAGCGCCGTCAGAATGACCGGACGGGAGCGCTGTACGGTGGCCTCGACCACGGCATCGAATGGCGCCAATCCATCCTTCTCGTTCTGGCGGATCTGGCCGATCAGGATGAGCGTGTTGCGCATCAGGATTCCGGACAGCGCGACCAGGCCGACCAGCGCGTTGATGCCGAACGGCTGCTGGAACAGCAGCAAGGTCGGAATGACGCCGATGAGACCCAGGGGCGCCGTTGCGAACACCATCACCATCGCCGAGATCGAGCGGACCTGGAAGATGATCGTGATCAGCGTGAGGGCGACCATGATCGGGAATAGCGGCGCCAGGGCGCGATTTGCCTTGCCGGACTCCTCTATGGAACCGCCCTGCTCGATCCGGTAGCCCGCCGGCAGCTTCGCGATGATGGGCTGGAGCTCCTTCCAAACGGCGGTGGACACATCCGGAGGCTGCAAACCCTCGGCAATGTCGCCGCGCACGGTGAGCGTCGGAGTGCGATCGCGTCGACGCAGGATCGGGTCTTCCATGCGGATTTCCACCGCTCCGATCTGTGACAGGGGAATACGTTGGCCCGCCGCGCCCACCAAGGTGAAATCTGCGATCCTGCCCGGATCGAGCCGCGCGTTGCCGGCAGAACGGGCAGTGACCTGCACTGAACGGATGTCTTCGCGGACATCGGTGATCGGGATGCCGCTCAACAGGAACTGAAGCTGTTGGGCCACGTCGCTGGACGTCAAGCCGATGCTCTGGAGCCTGTCCTGGTCGAGGGCAAACCGAAGCGCAGGCACGCGCTCGCCCCAGTCGCTGTTCGTCGTTCTCATCAGGGGGCTGGCCCGCATCACATCGAGTGCCTGCGCCGCAATGTCACGCAGCGTATCGGGGTCGGGCCCCATCACCCGGAAAGCCACGGGGAAGGGCGAGGGCGGGCCGAACACTATCTGCGTAACCCGCACGCGAGCCTCAGGCGCCAGACCGTCGGCCACCGCCCCTCTTAACCTCCACTTGAGCGCCTCCCGTGCTTCTTCGCCTGGCGTCAACACGACGATCTTCGCGAACGAGGGATCCGGCAACTCCGGTGACATGGCAAGGAAGAAGCGCGGTGCCCCCTGTCCGATGTACGCAGTAACGACCTTGGCTTCCGGTTGCCTGGTCAACCAGGCCTCGACTTTGGCGGTGGCGGCACTCGTCTGCCCGATGGACGTCCCATACGGCATTTGCACTTCGACCAGCACCTCCGGGCGATCGGACGTCGGGAAGAACTGCTTCTTCACCGCGCCCATGCCCAGCACCGCGACCAGGAACGCACCGACCACGCTCCCCGCGACCAGCCACTTGCGGCGAATCACCAAACCAAGAAACTGGCGGAAGCGGTTGTAGCGCGGCGTGTCGTAGATCGCCTCGTGCCCGCCCGGGCGCTTCCCGATGTTCGGCAGCAGCTTCACGCCGAGATAAGGCGTGAACACCACAGCGACGATCCAGGATGCGATCAGCGCGATGCCGACGATCCAGAACATGTTGCTGGTGTACTCGCCGGCGGTCGACTTGGCGAAGCCGTTCGGCATGAAGCCGATCGCCGTCACCAGGGTGCCGGCGAGCATGGGCGCGGCGGTATGACTCCACGCATAGGCTGCTGCGCGCACGCGGTCGTAGCCCTCCTCCATCTTCACGGACATCATCTCGATGGCGATGATCGCATCGTCAACCAGGAGCCCCAGCGCCAATATCAACGAGCCGAGCGTAATGCGGTCGAAGTCCTTGCCGGTGGCCGCCATGACGATGAATACCGCGGCCAGGGTCAGGGGAACCGCCGCCGCGACGACGATGCCGACGCGCCATCCCATGCTGAGAAAACTCACGAGCATCACCACGCCGAGGGCGACCAGAAACTTGACCATAAACTCGTCGACGGCCGCGCGAATATTGACGGACTGATCCGTGACCCTGGAAAGGCTCATGCCGAGCGGCAACTCGGCGTTGATGGACGCCGCTTCCACTTCCAGCGCCTTGCCGAGATCGAGGCCGTTCCACCCCTCGCGCATGACCACGCCGAGCAGCAAGGTCGGTTCGCCGTTGTTGCGGATCAGGAAGGTGGCCGGGTCTTCGTAGCCGCGCTTCACTTCGGCGATGTCGGCGAGCTTCAGGGTACGGCCTTGCGTGGCGACAGGGGTATTGCGGATCTGCAGCAGATCGTCGATGGCGCCGTCCAGGCGGATGAAAACCTGCGGGCCCTTCGCTTCGATCGAGCCCGCGGGCGTCAACACGTTGCGGCTGTTGAGCGCGGCGAAGATGTCTTGAGGGGACAAGCCCAGCGTGGCGAGCCGGTCGTAGGAGAACTCGACGAAGATCCTTTCCGCTTGCTCGCCGATGATGTTCACTTTCTTGACGCCGGATACGTGCAGCAGCCGTTGGCGCAAGGTTTCCGCATCGCGAACAAGGGACCGATGAGGCTCACCTTTTGCCTTCAACGCGTAAAGCGCAAAGGTCACGTCGGAATATTCGTCGTTCACCAGCGGACCGATGACGCCACGCGGCAGGTGCGCGGCCTCGTCGCCGAGTTTCTTGCGCGCCTGATAGAACTGTTCGGGGACTTCGGCGGGCGGCGTGCCGTCACGCAGGACCACCGTGGTGAACGCCAGGCCCGGCCGCGTGAAGGTCTCGGTCCGGTCATACCAGCGGAGCTCCTGCATCCGCTTTTCCAGCCTTTCGGCGACCAGCTCCTCCATCTCCTTCGCCGTCGCCCCCGGCCAGGCGCTGACGACGGTCATCTGCTTGATCGTGAAGGAGGGGTCTTCCGCGCGGCCTAACTTGAGAAAGGCCACGACGCCGGCGACGGAGATCGCCAGGAGCAGAAACAGCGTGACGGAGCGC
>CAYMXG010000186.1:0-5217 GCA_964394115.1 uncultured Enterobacteriaceae bacterium
TTCTCGACGATGCGCATGGAGAAGTCCACGGCCTTAACATCCTTGGTCAAGGATCCCATTGAGATGTAGTCCACGCCGGATTCGGCCACCGCCCGCAGGTTGTGTGGCCCGATGCCCCCGGAGGCCTCCAGTTTCACGCGTCCGCGTGCCAGGTTCACGGCCTCCTTGAGCTTCGGCAACGGAAAATTGTCCAGCAACACACGTTGTGCTCCGGCGTGAATGGCTTCCTCCAGTTGTGCCAGGGTTTCCACTTCCACCTGCACCGGTCGTTGCAGCGCCAATGCCTTTTGCACCGCTTGCGCAACGCCGTCGGCCGCATGGATATGGTTTTCCTTGATCAGAATGGCGTCGTAAAGTCCCATGCGGTGATTGACACCGCCGCCGCAGACGACGGCGTATTTCTGCGCGCTGCGCAGGCCGGGTACGGTTTTGCGTGTGTCCAGCAACACCGCCCGGGTACCCGCAAGCAACTGTGCACAGGCGCGCGTGGCAGTGGCAGTGCCGGACAGGAGTTGCAGGAAGTTGAGCGCCGAGCGCTCACCGGTAAGCAATGCGCGGGTGTGTCCACCAAGGTTGCAGACTATGGCGCCGGGCTCCAATGCCGAGCCGTCCCGGAACTTCCACGTTACCTCCACCGCCGGGTCAATCTGACGAAACACCTCGTCAAACCAGGCCACACCGCACAGCACGGCGGATTCACGACACAATACTTCGGCGTTACTGGTCTGATTCGGTGGGAGCAATTCGGCGCTGAGATCACCAGTGCCTATGTCCTCGCTCAGGGCGCGACGGACTGCGCTGGAAATGTCTGCGGGTAATTCAGCTTGTGCCTGCACCGGTCGGGTCGGTCAGTTGGGGTGTTGCAGTTTGCAGCGATTTCGTCGGAATACCGCAGGGAGCATGGCGATGTTGACCACTTATCCAATCGCCCCCATCCTAGCATGAATGCCCGCAAAGCCCGCCGCACAGACTGTCCTGCACATTGACCCAACCCGGAACTGGGTAATGGGCGCGAGGCGGATTTCCTCTCCCAATTGCGATGACCGGCCGGACGCGGCAGACATCAGTCTCGTTGTGATCCATGGAATAAGTCTGCCGCCCCGGCAATATGGCGGGCCTTACATCGATCAGCTGTTTTCCAATAACCTGGATCCCGGTGCGCATCCGTATTTCGCTGAAATTGCGGCATTGCGTGTCTCCTCTCATTTATGCGTGGACCGGCACGGAACCGTGACGCAGTACGTGCCGCTGTCCCGGCGCGCCTGGCATGCCGGCAAGTCAGCGTTTCGCGGGCGTTCGGCCTGCAATGATTTTTCCATTGGCATTGAAATGGAAGGGTGCGACGACGAGGCCTACTGTGATGTTCAATACCAGGTCGGCGCCGCGTTGGTGGTGGAACTCATGCATGCCTGGTCCGCAATTGGGCCGGACTGTATTGTCCGGCACAGCGATATAGCCCCCGGGCGCAAGACCGACCCGGGACCTGCATTCGAATGGGACCGATTCCGGGCTGCGGTTGCGGCTGGCCGAAGGGCATGAACCCCGGTCCCGGGCGTAAAGTCCGGTCACTGCGCCGCCATTGCTCCTGATAGAATATTCAGCACCATTGAGGCGTCGCGTGTCCTGCCCATGACTCTGATAAGCATCCTTGTAGCCCTTGCCCTGGAATATGTCCTCGGTGCCCTGGACCACCTGCGCAACTGGTCGTGGTATGACCGGTGGCTGACCTGGTTGGAACAGCGCAGTGGCGAGCGGCATTTCTGGGATGGTCCCGGTGGTGTGCTGGTTTCCGTTGGTCTGCCATTGGCAGGCCTCGCTGTGTTCGGGCATGCGCTGGCCGATGCGTCGGTGATCTTTGTTTTCGCCCTGGGGACATTCATTTTCCTTTACTCCCTCGGCGCGGATCTTAATTCCCAATTGGACCGCTATACGGCGGCTCTGCATGCGGATGATGACAACACCATCGCGCTGGTGGAAGAGCAGTTGCAGGTGCCCAATGTTCTGGGTCAGAGCGGCGTTGAACGGATGCTGCGTTCGGTATTCATCCGCTCCCACGAGCAATTATTCGGCGTCGTTTTCTGGTTCATCGTCCTCGGCATGGTCGGGGGGCTCATGTTTGCCATGAGCTTGCGCCTGCGCCGGCGTGTGGGCGAGTCCACCACCGCGTTCGCAGATGCCAGCCGCAGGCTGCATGGGATCCTGTCCTGGCCGTCCAGCCGGGCGCAGGCACTGGGATTCGCCCTGGCCGGCAACCTTGTCGATGCGGTTGATGGCTGGCATAAGGCAGACGATGGTTCATCCGAGGCCAATGAACCGGTCCTGTGCGCCGCGGGTTTGAGCAGCCTGTCCCTGGGCAAGTCCGGGGCCGGCGAAGGGGATAACACCGCAATGGCAACCCAGGTCGAGGAAGCTCAGGCCCTGATTAATCGCACGCTGCTGGTGTGGTTGACCATTCTCGGCATCATGACCATCGGCGGCTGGCTGACCTGAGTTCTTCGAATTCTCACCCACGACCCGCGCTCCGCCCCATGGGAGCGGGCGAATGGGGGATGCTGTTTACCCTAGCCTTGCTCTGGGGCGGATCCTTCTTTTTTATTGACGTGGCGGTGCGCAACCTGCCACCGCTGACGCTGGTGCTGTTACGGCTGAGCGGGGCGGCCCTGACGCTGAATATCGCGATGCAAATGCTGGGGATTCCATTGCCGCACTCCTGGCGGCAATGGCGGCCGTTTTTCCCCCTCAGCCTGATTATGTGCGCCTTGCCGTTCTCCCTGATTTCCTGGGGTCAAATCTGGATCAGCAGTGGGTTGGCCTCCATCCTGAATGCGACCACGCCGCTGTTCACGCTGGTTATCGCACATTTTCTGACCACGGATGAGAAACTGTCGCGGCAGCGCGTGGTGGCTGTGTTGCTCGGCCTTTCAGGGATCGTGGTCATGATTGGGACCGATGCGCTGCGCAATATCGGCAACGAGGTACTGGCGCAATTTGCGGTCCTGGGCGCGGCCATGTCGTATGCATTCGCCGGCGTGGCCGGCCGCGGTGTGCAAAGTGCGGGAGGTTTCAGCCATCTCGCAAGCTCAACAATGATGGTGACGTGCGCCGCACTGCTGGTGTTGCCCGCGGCTTTGCTGGTGGATCAGCCCTGGCAACTCCCGATGCCCGGACCCGCGGTGTGGGGATCCGTCCTGGCACTGGCGGTGATGTCCACTGCGCTGGCGTACATCCTGTACTTCCGCCTGCTGTCCACCGCCGGCGCGGTGAATCTGACGCTGGTGACTTTCCTGGTGCCGGTGACGTCCATTACGCTGGGCACGCTGGTTTTGCACGAACGACTGTCCGCAAACCACATCTTTGGCATGGCCCTGATCGCAGCCGGTCTGCTGGCCATTGACGGCAGGCTGGTCAGATGGCTGCGTGCTCGCGCAGGTAGTCCTCAATATTGATCAGCCGCCACTGTTCACGGTTGCACACGAGTATTTGCCCGTCGTCGTACCAGTCGCCCAGCACGACGCGCGATCCGGTTTGAGCGCCGAGGGCAACCGGAAAGGTGCCGGGGCGATGGGTGTGGCCGTGGATCAGCTTTGTTACGCCGGCAATTTCCATTTCCCGGCAAACTGCGCCCGGCTCGGCGTCAATGATCTCCGGCGATTTGCCGGCGGCGGATCGGCGCAGCAGCGGTCGCAATCCGTGGGATAACAGGATGCGCAAGGCATACGGAAACGCCTGATACAGCCATCGGATCCGCGGGTTTTCCATGAACGCGCGAAATGCCTGGTAACCGGTATCGCGGGTACACAGCAGATCACCATGCATGATCAATACCTTCTCACCGAATACCTGGATGACACTTTTGTCCGGCAGCAATTGCCACCCGGTCAGCGCGGCGAAACCGGCGTCGAGCATTAAATCCCGGTTCCCGCGCAGAATGTGGCATTTTGGGCCGGCGGCCGCGCATTCCTTCAGGGCCGCCAGGATTTCCTCGTTCGGGGGCGTGCGGTCGTCGTTGCCCACCCAGAACTGTTCAAACAGATCGCCGAGGAGATAGATCGATTCCGCCTTGCGGGCCGGGCCCTGTAACAGGCGCCGAAACAGCTCGAATTTCCCGCGCCGCACCAGACTGAGGTGCAGGTCCGAGAAAAAAATGGTTTCCGCACCCGGACTTGGCGTGTTCAACCTTCCAGGACTTCGGCCCGCTCAATCAGGATCACGTGCTCAGGCACGTCCTGGTGACCGCCGCGGCGCGTGGTTTTCACATCTTCAATCTGCTCGACGACATCCATGCCTTCGGTGACCCGGCCGAATACGCAATAGCCCCAGCCATCGGTGGTCTTGGCGCGGAAATCCAGAAAGCCGTTATTCGAGGTGTTGATAAAAAACTGCGCGGATGCGGAGTGCGGCTCGGAGGTGCGTGCCATGGCGACGGTGCCGGTTTCATTTTTCAGGCCGTTTTCGGCTTCGTTCTGGATCCCGCCGCGGGTCGGCTTGCTCTTCATCTCGCCATCCATGCCGCCGCCCTGGATCATGAAGTCCGAAATGACCCGGTGAAAAATCGTGCCGTCGTAGTGGCCGGCACGTACATAGGCGACGAAATTTTCCACGGTGACGGGGGCCTTCTTGGTTTCCAACTGCAGCAGAATATCGCCGAGGGAGGTGGTCAACCGAACTTTCATAATGGGGTCCTTTGCGGGTGGGGGATCATTGCGCACATTCTAGCAAAAGGCAGCCCGCGTTCCGCCCCGGCTTTCTCCCGGGCCGGGGACTTTTTGCTACCATGCCCGGTCTTTGCGCAGGGCGGAAACCCATTGCACCCATGCTGATGATTCACAATTCGCTCGGAGGCCGAAAGGAGGAATTCCGGCCCATGGCCACGGGAAAGGTGCGCATGTATGTCTGCGGCATCACGGTGTACGACTATTGCCATCTCGGGCATGGGCGCATGCTGGTGGTTTTCGACATGATCAGCCGTTACCTGCGCAACCGCGGTTTTGAATTGACCTATGTCAGAAATATCACCGACATCGACGACAAGATTATCAAGCGCGCGGCGGAGAACAAGGAAAGCGTGGACGCTCTGACAGCGCGTTTCATCCACGCCATGGACGAGGATGCCGCGGCATTGGGCGTATTGAAACCGGACCTGGAGCCGCGGGCGACGCAGCACATCCCGGCGATTATCGACATGATCGACCGACTCGAACGCATTGGTCTCGCCTA
>CAYMXG010000187.1:0-5207 GCA_964394115.1 uncultured Enterobacteriaceae bacterium
CGACGCCCCCGCTGATGCAGAGATTGTCAGCCATCGCCTGATGTTGCGCGCCGGACTGGTGCGGCAATTGGCCGCCGGTATCTACAACTGGCTGCCAATGGGGTTACGCGTTCTGCGCAAGGTCGAACGGATAGTGCGCGAGGAGATGGACCGGGCGGGCGCGCAGGAAGTGTTATTGCCGGGCGTGCAGCCGGCGGAACTGTGGCAGGAGTCCGGGCGTTGGGACCAGTACGGGCCCGAATTGCTGCGGCTCAAGGATCGGCACCAGCGCGATTTCTGCCTCGGCCCCACCCACGAAGAGATCATCACCGACCTGGTGCGGCGGGAAGTGCGCAGCTACCGGCAGTTGCCGGTGAATTTCTACCAGATCCAGAATAAGTTCCGGGACGAGATCCGGCCGCGTTTCGGCATCATGCGCGCGCGGGAATTCCTGATGAAGGATGCCTACTCCTTTCATCTGACCCAGGAATCCCTGCAGGAAACCTACGATCTGATGTACCGCACTTACAGCCGCATTTTCGATCGCATCGGGCTGGATTACTGCGCGGTGCTGGCGGATACCGGCAATATCGGCGGCAGCCGTTCCCACGAATTCCACGTGTTGGCGGACTCCGGCGAAGACCGCATCGTGCTGACGGAAAAAGGCGGCTACGCGGCCAACATCGAATTGACGCCGGCGCCGGCCGCGGGCCCGCACCCCGCAGCCAACGCCGCGATGAAAAAGGTGGCCACACCGGGTAAACACACCATCGAAGAGGTATGCGAGCTGCTTAAAACAGCCCCTGACAAGTGCCTCAAGACCCTTATCGTGGTGGGCAAGGATGGCGGCCTCGTGGCATTGGTATTGCGCGGGGATCATGAACTGAACCGGGTCAAGGCCGAGGCCCTGCCCGCGGTGCGAGTCCCGCTGGCCTTCGCCGGCGCGGAGATGGTGCGCACCGGCCTGGGTTGCAGCGTGGGTTCCTTGGGGCCGCGCGGCCTGAGCATCCCCCTGTATGTGGATCACGCCGCGGCGGGTGTGGCCGACTTCGTGTGCGGCGCCAACGAGGAGGGATTCCATCTCACTGGTGGCAATTGGGGCCGCGACCTTGTTGAACCCCAGGTTGCCGACCTGCGCAATATCTGCCCGGGTGAAGCAGCGCCCGATGGCAAGCCGGCCCGCATTGCCCGCGGCATCGAAGTCGGACACATCTTCCAGCTGGGCACCAAATACAGCGAGGCCATGAAGGCCCATTGCCTGGATGAAGCGGGCCGGGCCGTGACGCTGATCATGGGTTGCTACGGGATCGGCGTATCGCGGGTGGTGGCGGCCGCCATCGAGCAGAACCACGACGAACGCGGCATCATCTGGCCGGGGAGTATCGCGCCGTTCCAGGTGGCCCTGGTCCCCATCAACATGCACAAATCCGAACGCCTGCGCGCGGCGGTGGAGTCTCTTTACCACGAGTTGGTGGCAGACGGCATTGAGGTGCTGCTGGATGACCGGCGTGAGCGCCCGGGCGTGATGTTTGCCGATATGGAATTACTGGGGATCCCGCACCGGGTGGTGTTCAGTGAACGGGGGCTGGACGCAGGAACCCTGGAATATCGCACCCGGCGGGAGACCGACGACCGGGCCGTTCCGGTGACCGAGGTCCTTCCGTTCCTGCGCGCACAGATCCTTTCTGCATAAAGACTTTAAAGAGAGCAAGCGCTCACTTTTTTACTTCAAAGGCCGTAAATTCCCCAGCCTCGGTCACTTCCCAATCCAGGGTCAGGACCCGGGCCATGGGCGGGCCACGTTTGAGCCATTCACGCAGGGATTCCAGCGCCGGATCGGACCCCTGCGCCATCCCTTCCACGCTGCCATCCGGTCGATTTCGCACCCAGCCGTTCAGCCCAAACATTTCGGCCTGCTCCTTGGTACGCTGGCGGAAGAACACCCCCTGTACCCGTCCGCTTACTAAAAAATGAATCGTCTTTTGCGTAGAAACCATGGGATCCTGGGTCATAAACTGTCTCCATGGAGCGACACGGCAGCCGGTGACTGCCAGCCCTCCCCCATGAAATCGCGCCAACTCGAGGATCTCATTGGCCATAGCCGGGACCGGTTTGGTGACGAGGTTCTCATTTGCGACGGTCAAGTGGTAAAAAATGCGGTGCTTTGTGCGTTGGGTCTCAAATGTAAAAGATTGTTAACAGGATATGGAATGTCGATTGCACCGGTATTACCCGGCTGCCAAACCTGGAGCCCATCAAAACCCAAGGATTAGTAAACCATGGCACATGCGCCAAATGAAACGCCCAAGGGACCGGGCAATAGCATCGATACCCGCCCGCTGCACGTGGAGGAGTGGCTCGATTCACTCCCGTATGCGGATTTCCTGCGCACCGCGCGCCTGATTGAAGAGGCCACCCGGGCCACCAATACACAAACGGTAAAGGCCTCCGTGCGGCTGGAGTTGGTGGAGGTTTACACGCGTCCGTATCAATACTACGTCGAATCCCAAATCCGGGCGGGCGCCCAGCACACCCTGCAGTCCATTGAAACCATGCAAGGGCAGATTGGACTGATGAAGCAGATCGCGGTGAACCTGGCGCTGGCCTGTCGGCTTTCCTCCGATGAACTGCTGAAACAGAAAACGGGCTGGCGGCAATCAAAGCCGCCGCTGCCGGCACTGCTGGGTTCACTGCATTACCTCTCGCACGCAATGATCTTTGGTTTCCTTGAATACGCGCCGATACCGAAGGGGGTCTGGAGACAGTTGCATTCAATATACGAGTTCGCCGAGTCCATTCAGCGCGAGTTGGAAACCGTGCCGATGCCGGGTCAGAAAGGGGTAACCTCCACCATCGCCGATACTTACAAGCGCATCGTGCTGGCCACGCTGGTTGACCCGCACCGGCTGCCGTTCGGCGCCATCTGGGAGGTATACGAGCAACTGCGCCATTGGACGCGCTACGTTCAGTTGCGGCCATTTGAACCCCTTTCAGGTACCGGGGGCTGCTTCATCATCGATCTCGACAGCGATAACCGCCCCTTGCCGCCGGACAAGCAGGCGGAGATTTCCGCCGTCAAACGCGCCCGCATCCTGGATTGTGCGTCGCTGGGCGGCGTGGTCGAGGATCAGCTGGATCGGCTGGACGCCGGGCAGCCCCTCACCACCGAAAGCCGACTCTCACCCTATTTCGCGCGCGTGGTGCTGGGGCAAATGCTGCGCGCCTGGGGGGTGCCGCCGTCCCGCAATTTCGCCCGCGAACCCCGCTCCGGCAATGTCGGTTTGGTGCGCGGCATGGCAGCGGTGTATTTCAATCTGAACGGTCGCCAGGATTTTGATCCGGGCCGCGATCCGGACGCGGAAAACGATGGCGCGTGGGAACCGCCGGCGACGCCCGGAACCACGCCCGTATACCAGGCAGAACAGTGGAGCCTCGTGGATCAAGGCATGGGCGGATTCGCGGTCATCAGTTCGGACCGTCCGCCGCAAACCGTGCGGGTCGGGGACCTGGTGGCCTTCGCCAGCAACATTTCCGGCAAGGAGGAATGGACACTGGGCATCATCCGCTGGCTCATGGTGCGCCAGGCCAAATCCCATCGCCTGGGCGCACAGATCATCGCCGGTAACATCAGTGCCGTCGGTGTGCGCGCCACCACCGGCAGTCTTCAGGATCGACGCTTTCGCCGGGCGCTTTTACTCGAGCATGGGGACCGCGGCAAGGCCGCCTCCGTGATCACGGAACGAGGCTTTCACGTGAAGGGCCGGGAACTGGAGCTGCGCATCGGTGAGCGGGTGCGTCCCACCCGTGCCGGGGCATTAAAGGAAGGCTCCGTGGCATTCGAATGCTTTGAACTGACCTAGGGCTCAGGGATCCTGGCCGGCCGATTGTTGCAGCAATTGCTCCAGGGGGATTTTCAGGCGTTTGTCCACGTCCTCGCGGTAGCCCGCCAGTACGGGCTCCAGCATTCGCAAGGCGGTGCCGGACCCTTCCGCCATCGGCAAACGGCGCGGGATCAGGCGGTACAAATCCAGCAAGGTCACGGCTGCCGGATCGCGGCTCAACATCCAGGCGCCGTCTGCGGTCTCCTCGGCCCAATGCCCCTCGCTCAGGCAGGCCAGGATCTCGTGAACCGCATGCCGTGGCAGCCTGACGCCATGCCGCGGCAGGTCCTGCGGATTGATGCCGGTGCCCTTCTGCTGCGCCTGCCAGAGTATGCGCACCACGTCGAACGCATCGGCAAAACCCCAACCGCCGCTGGCCCCGTAGGAGGCATCGCCAATCTGGAACTCATCCAGGCAATAAGCCAGGTGCGCGCCGAACAGGACGATCACCCACGAGGTGTAGATCCAGACCAGGAATAGCGGCAATGTTGCCAGAGCGCCATAGATCTCCTCCGTGCCTGCAGTGCGTACATAGAAGCCGAAACCTATCTTTGCCAGTTCAAACAACACGGCCGCGGCCACGCCGCCCCAGCAGGCATAGCGCAGGCGCACGTGACAATGCGGCACCAACGCGTACAGCAACGTGAAGGCCGTCGTCGTCGTCAGGAACGGCAATACTGAGAGCAGGCGTTTTTGCAGCAGCAAGGCGCTGTCCATTTCCGTCAGCGCCGGAAGGGATAACAGGTAGGACGTGGATACCAGTCCCACGCCCACCAGCAAGGGTCCCAGCGTGATCATCGCCCAATAGATCAGGAAACGCGCCGCCGGCCCCCGCTGCCGGTGCACATGCCAGATGCGGTTCAGCGCATTGTCGATGGTGGCCATCATCATCAGGGCGATGATGACCAGCAGCGTCAGCCCGCTCAGCGTCAGGCGCGATGCATTCAGGGAGAATCCGCGCAGGTATTCGCGCACCGTGACGCCCACTTCGGGAACCATGTTGCTGAACACGAATTCCTGGATCATGTCGCCAAAGCGGGCGGACACCGGGAACACGTCCGGCAGCGCGAACATGATGGTGAGCAGCGGGACCAGCGATAACAAGGTCGTGTATGCGAGCGCGGCCGCGATCTGCAACCCGTGCTGCGCCCGCAGGCGCAGTGCCACGAAGGGTAGAAATCGCCGCAGCCAGTGCGCCACGGCCAGTGTTTTGCCCAGCAGTTGATTATCCATTAATCGCCTCCGCCGTCCGCGGCCGTACCCCGGTCCCCGGCTGGCAGCTACAATGGTAACCTACCCCGCTCCCGCGACTCACTGCATGAAGGTCACCATTTACCATAACCCGCG
>CAYMXG010000188.1:0-5183 GCA_964394115.1 uncultured Enterobacteriaceae bacterium
GAAACTTATGGCGATGCATAATCCCCCTCATCCTGGTGGAATTTTGCGCAGGCAATGTCTTGATCCGCTGGGTCTGTCGGTTACCGCTGCCGCTGCCGGGTTGGGTGTCACGCGGCAGGCGCTTTCGGAGGTTCTAAACGAGCGGGCAGACTTGTCTTTGGATATGGCAATCCGCCTATCCAAAGCATTCGGGTCCAGCCCTGAGACTTGGCTGGGGATGCAGATTGCCTACGATCTGTGGCATGCGCGAGACCGCATCGCAGGGATTAAAGTCCGGAAATTCAAGGCCGCGTGAAATTACGGGCTCGATTGACGCAAACCCACGCGGGGCTTTTGCCTGACCTGTGGAGCAGGTGAAATCGGGAAATGCCTGGAGATTGTGATTCGCCGGGTGATTGTCGGAATGGGCAAGCGAAACATCAGCCAACGACAACTCAACTGCGGGCAAGCGCCGTAAGTAACTGATTAATCGCTGCTAACTTTTCTGCTGAAAATCCGCGTGTCGCTGGTTTGATTCCGGCCCTGCCACCATTTCGCTTCTACGACGAATCCGACGCAATGATGTTCGGATCTACTTGGGTGCGCCCACGAACACGGCGCCTGCGACCGTAATATCATCCACAGTGAAACTGAATTCCAGGGGATCGGGGGCAACACCCTCTACCTTTTCATTGAATAATTCCTTTCCAAGGTCGGAGTGACTGAATAGAGAAACAGATAGGGCAAATCTGTTTCCGCCCAGTTCTGTCGGCGTCATGAATACTGCGTAGCTTCCCAGATTCTGGCGGAATCGTTCGGCAGGAACGAGTCTCTCCGGGGTCTCTGTGCTCCACGAGGATGTGCCCTGGGTAACCTTGAGCTCGAATCCAGAGTTCATTAACCGCGGTATTTGAGTCCTGGCGGTAAAGGTGCCAACCAGGTAACTGTGTTGGTAATCAGGAAATGAAAGATGAATTTTCGCCTTGATTTCCGTGCCGCCAATAGTGACCGGCGTGATCCGCATGCTGTAGCCATGGGAATACTGCATGCTCCTCATACTTGTATCGCCTGGCCGCTTGTACTTTGTCCATATATGCACAGCGGACGTGGCTTCAGGAGTAACCACGACTTCATCCGTGAGCTTCTTGATCCCGCTCCAAATCATTACTTCGGCGTCCGGCATTGACTCATTTCCCGACTTGAATGTAAGGGAAACATTGTTCCAGGTTGTAGAGTCCGCTACGAAGTCCCTTCCGTACAATTTTCCGTGCAGGGGCTTGTCAGGAATGGAGTCAACAGGCTTTGTAATCGACCAACTGGAGCAGCCGGTGAAGGTTGAAAACAACAGCAGCGCAATTGTCCTGGAGGATGCTGTCAAACGCGAATGAAGGATTGCGTGGGTAAATTTTTGCATGGCCATGTTTCCCCGGGAATTCTGCCAAGGTTGGACATCAATTCTTACATAACCGCGAAATCAGCCGCACTGAGTTCATCCACATCCGTCGCAATGACCGCAAACTGAATCGCAACAAAACTGATGCCGCTTCCATCCGCGTCGTAGTATAGCGCCCCGGTGTCGGTGTCGAAGATGATGCGGCCATCCGTGGTTGCGGCGGCAGTCAGCCCTGGCCCCGACTCGAATGCGGAGCTGGCCAGTGCGCCGGTGGTCAATGCAGAGTAAATGGCGTCATCGAGACGGATCAGATCCAGCGCGACGGACCCGGCACCGCCAAAGTCCATGATGGTATCGACGTTCGAGTCACTGAGCGCGGTATTGAACAGGAAGATATCGTTGCCGCCGCCTCCGGCAAGCAGGTCATTGCCCTGGCCGCCATTGAGGACGTCGGCGCCACTGCCTCCGTCGAGTGTGTCATTACCGCCGGAACCAGCCAACGCATTGTTTTTGCCGTTTCCCGTGATGACATTGGCCTTGTTGTTACCGGTGCCATTGCTGTTGACTGTGCCGAGAAGCGCCAGGTTTTCTTGTTGCGCCCCCAGGGTGTAAGTCATTATCGCCCTGACGGTATCAACGCCCGGATCGGACAGGTTTTTGTTGATCTCTGTGGCATTGGCGATCGCATATACGTCGTCACCACCGGCGCCATTCAGGCGATCGCTGCCGGGGCCACCGACGAGGAGATCATTTCCCATGCCGCCCAGCAGTTGGTCATTGCCGGCGCCGCCCTCCAGGTGATCATTGCCGCCGAGTCCGCTGAGCTGGTTGTTGCCACTGTTACCGATCAGCTTGTTGCTGACGGCATTGCCGGATCCGTTGATGGAGCCATTGCCAGTGAGTACCAGGATTTCCTGCCTGCTGCCGAGGGAATAGCCAACACTGCTTTTCACAGTATCAATGCCAGGATCGGCAAGGTTCCTGTTTATCTCACCGGTCCCATCTATGAAGTAGGTATCGTTGCCGTTTCCGCCCTGGAGAGTGTCGTTGCCGCCCAGACCCTTGAGTATGTCATTGCCGGCCGCTCCGTTCAGGATATCCGCGTCTTCGCCGCCGACGAGCACGTCACTGAAAGGACTGCCGGTGATGGACGCACCCCTGTCAATCTGTTCCAGGATGTCTTCAATGTCGCCGTCTTCGTAAAGGTGTTCCCAGGAATACTCCTTCAGGTCCTTTGCAGACATGATCAGCGAGCCGTCTGCTGTGTGGATCTCCACGCTGTCTACCACGCTGTAGCTTTTCGGGTAGTAATTGAAAGTTCCGCGCAGGGTTACCCTGACACCCGTCTCCGTTTCCCACACATACTTGTCGGCTTTTTCGGTCTCGACGTCGTCGGCCTCGCCTATGATTGGCATAAGCGTGTGGCTGAGCGCCGCACTTGACGTCATATCAACCCGAACCCCGAATTGAATGCTAAGCATCTGGGCTGTCTCCTCCGCCAACGGCAATGCTCACATTGTCATTGACGGCGCCACCGCGATGACCGGTCGGGTCGATGCTATTGATGTCGTGGGTCATGAGTCGTCTTGCCGTGGATACCATCCCTGACCGTGACGCGGTCCAATGGGGTCTGACGCCCCAGGGGGAACAAGTCCAGACCAAAGCGTGGTGTTGGTTCATGCGGGAAGTATAGGTACCGTTGGGTACGGGGCGACTTACAGCCGGGTTACAAATTAATGTGGAAGGCGGGCGGACCAAGAGCCTTTCCAGTGACTGCATTTCAGGTCGTAATGCCGGGTTGATATATCAGTTGATATATCAGGTGTCGCGCAATACGATGTGACCAGCTCCGTAACATAAGAGGCCGGGTCACGCCCGGCCTGGCATCGACGCATCGAGGTACAGTCTTATGCAGCTCAATCGACTCATCATCCGGCCCTTCATCGAACAGGGACTGCGCGAAGAATTCGGTCTGGGTGACACCACCGGCGGATTTCTGACCTGGGATGACGACCCGGTCCAGACGGCCCAGATCTATTCCAAGGCAAAAGGTGTCGTGTGTGGAATGTTGTTCGTGGACGAAACCATCCGGCTCGTCGATTCCCAGGCCGAGGTGGAGCACCTGGTAAAGGACGGCGACGAAATCCAGCCCGGGACGACGCTGCTGCGGATCCGCGCCAAGGCCTCCACCTTCTTTATTATTGAACGTGCGGCGCTTGACTGGGTGCAGCAGCTTTCCGGCATCGCCACCAAGACCCGGCATTTCGTCAATCTCATCAAGCACACAAAGGTACGCCTGACCGACACGCGCAAGGGTTGGCCCGGACTGCGCATGGTGCAGAAGTACGCGGTGCGCGTGGGCGGGGCGCACAATCACATCATGAATCTCACCAACTGCATCCTGGTGAAGGACAACCACATCAAGATCGCCGGCAGCATCAAGGCTGCGGTGGAGATCCTGCGCGCGAGCGCACAGCACACGTTCAAGATCGAGCTTGAGTGCGAGTCCATGGACATGGTGCGCGAGGCGCTGGACTGCGGCGTCGAGGTGATCATGTTCGACAACATGGACCTCGATGAAATGAAGGCGGCATTGAAGCTCGTGAAAGGCCGTGCCATGACCGAGGCATCCGGCGGCATCAATGAGGCCACCATCGTGCCCATTGCCGAGTTGGGCGTGGACATCATCTCGGTCGGCGAACTCACGCACACCGTGAAGGCGCTCGATATCAGCCTGGATGTACGCGATATCAAGCCCAGCGCCCTGCGCACCATAGAGCGCCTGCGCGGCAAGGCGTCCTGATCCGCAAAGATGACTGCGCCGCAGAGTCCTGATCCCTACGCTGCCATCCGCCCCGGCGCGGGAGACCTGTTGCCGGACGGGCGGCTTGCCCGGGCTGTATTGGCAAAACGCTATGCCCGGCCGCTGCCGGGGAACATCGGCATCGTGATCGCGCTGGATGCCGATACCGTGGATGTATCAAAACGAGTGGTTGAGCAGACCACGGGCCTGGAAGGCGTGGCCGGTTACAAGTTCGGACTGACGCTGGTGCTGCGCCTCGGGCTCGCGGAAACGGTGCGCCAGTTGCGCAGCGCCACGGATCTGCCGTTGCTCTACGATCATCAGAAGGCCGGGCCGGATGTGCCGGACATGGCGGCAAAATTCTCCAGCATCTGTCACGCCGCCGGTGTGGACGGACTCATACTTTTCCCGACCGCCGGCCCGCGCGCGGTTGACGGTTTTGCCGGCGAGGCGATCCTGCGCCGCATGCTGCCCATCGTCGGTGGCGACCTGCCGCTGACGGACTACAATGCCAGCGGAGGCGGCTACGTGATCGACAATGCACTGGATCTGATCTTCGAACGGGCTTTGGCGCTCGGCACCGATCACTTTGTCGTGCCGGGCAACACCACCGCGAAACTCACGCACCTTGCGGAACAACTCAGGCTGCGGCTGGAGACGCCGACGTTTCTCGTCCCCGGTATCGGTCCATTGGGCGGCACCTTCGGCAGTGTGGTGAAGGCAGCGGCAGGCGCGCGCGTGTTCGCAGTTGTGGGCCGGGCCGTGTATGCCGACAAGGACCCCGCTGCCGCAGCCCGGCGGCTGGTCGACGAAGGTCGAGCGGCGGCGTAACCGGGCATGCACACTGCTCCAGCATCCCTGCGCTACCAGCGTGTCTTGCATCCATGCCGTCACGCCGGCCGCTAGTCCTGTTTGACTGGGGCGACACGTTGATGGTCATTCCCGGCATGCTCAATACGCCCAATGCTCACCTTGAATGTGCGCGCCGTGCATTCGCCGAGCCGCTGG
>CAYMXG010000189.1:0-3582 GCA_964394115.1 uncultured Enterobacteriaceae bacterium
TTCGCCAGGGGGCCGGCTGCGCGCACTGCAATCATGCAGGTTACTCCGGGCGCATCGGTGTCTATGAACTGCTGGAGTTTCACCGCGACTTGACGGAAGTGCTGGCGCGAGGCGACAGCGCCGAGTTTTTCCGTGTCGCACGCCGGGCAGAGGGGTTCGAACCGCTGGAACGGGTGGCGCTGCAATACGCGCTGGACGGGACCACGACAATCTCCGAGGTGATGCGTATCGCCGCTGACATAGATACCGAGTCCGTTGCCGTTGCAATTCCCTTGGCGAAGCACTGAGTATTTTGACGTTAGACGCGTCATTGCAGGGTTACTGAGTCGTGCCCAATTTTTCCTATAAAGGCCGCAGCCGGCGCGGTGCGCTGGTGGAGGGGGTCATTGACGCCGGCTCCGCCGATTCCGTGGCCGCTCAGCTGATCAACACCGGCATCACGCCTATCGACATCACGCAGCGAACGGAAGCTGTGGCGTCCATGGATGTGCTGGAGAACCTGCGCAGCAACCGTGCCCCGGATCTTCAGGACCTGATTTTGTTCACGCGCCAGATGTACACGCTGGCCAAGGCCGGCGTACCCATAGTGCGCGCCATCAACGGGCTGATCCAAAGCACCCGCAACCTGCAACTGGCCCGGGCCCTGCGCGACGTGTTGGCGAACCTGGAATCCGGCCGCGAACTGGCCAGCGCACTGTCGCTGCATCCGAAGATATTCTCCAATCTTGCCATCAGCATGGTGCGCGTGGGGGAGAACACCGGACGTCTGGAGGAGGCGTTCCTGCGCTTGACGGAATACCTGGAACGGGAAAAGGATACCCGGGAACGCATCAAGACTGCGCTGCGCTACCCGAGCTTTGTCATAGTAGCCATCGCCATTGCCATCGGCGTGGTGAATGTTTTTGTCATCCCTACTTTCGCGCAGCTGTTTGCGAAGGCCAGCGTGGAGCTGCCCTGGCAGACCAGATTTCTTATCGCCAGTTCCGATTTCTTCGTGGCTTGGTGGTGGTTGCTGCTGGGCGGCGTGGTCATGGGCACAGTTGCGTTCACGAGTTACATCCAGACCGAGCCGGGCAAGTACTGGTGGGGCCGGAAGAAAGTGGAATTGCCCCTGGTCGGCGACATCATCCGCAGGGCGACGCTGTCCCGCTTTGCCCGTTCATTCGCCATGGCCCTGACCTCCGGCGTGCCATTGATCCAAGCCTTGACCGTGGTCTCAAGGGCGGTGGATAACGAGTATATCGGTGAGCATATTCTCAATATGCGCAATGGGGTCGAGCGTGGCGAGTCATTGACGCGGACCGCGAGTCTGACCGGCATGTTCACGCCGCTGGTATTGCAGATGCTGGCCGTGGGCGAGGAGACCGGCGCCGTGGACGACATGATGAACGAAGTGGCCGAGTACTATGAGCGCGAAGTGGACTACGACATCAAGAATCTCAGTTCGCTCATCGAGCCCATCATGATCGTGGCATTGGGCGTACTCGTCCTTATCCTCGCGCTGGGGATCTTCCTGCCCATGTGGGATATGTCCAAGGCCCTGCGCTGATGGCGCTGGCACATCGCTGGACCAGCCGTAACCTGAGCCGGCTGGAGTTGATGGCGGCAATCCTGGTGCTGACGCTGCTGGTGGGCACGTTTCTGGGACGTGGTCTACGTGTATTCGCGGCGGCGGAAGAACGGTCGATGCAGACCACCGTGCTGAACATGAACGCTGCGTTGCGCATACAGTTTTACCAGATGGTCATCGCGGGGCGCGCTTCAGATGTAGACTCTTGGCAGGGGGCCAACCCCGTGCGTCTGTTGGAAGGTCTCGGAAGGACGATGGCGTCCGTGACCGTAACCGAGTATCCGGAGTTGGCGCGATTCCATGCCGTGGCCGCTGGACTCGGGACGCTTTATCTGGGCGAGTTTGATTTCCAGGACCCCGCGTCCGTGGAAGGTGGAACGTGGTATTTCGATTTGGGTGAGGCCTTGCTTGTATATCGCGTTCGCAACCGGGAATTTTTTCGGTCTCCGTTGCCAGGTGCCCCCAGAGTCCGATTCCGCCTGAACGTGCAGTACAATCCGGAATCGAAATTACCGGCGGATGTAGCCATCCGGACGGTGGATGAGTACCAATGGATTGAGGCGGCCCCAAACCCATGAATCCTGTCTGGCGTGAAATTCTGCTGATTACCCTGTTCAATGTCGCAGCCCTCTGTCTGGCCGTGGGCTTGTTACTTTCCATTGTCCCGCAGCGCTTCCTGGCTGCCACCGCGAGCCTGAATCGATGGATCTCCACCGATGCCGCATTTGAATCCCTGGATCGGCCGCGGCCCGCGGATCGTTTTTTTTATCGGCGCCATTTGTGGGTCGGCGCAATGCTGACGCTGGGCAGCCTGTACATCCTTTATACTTTCTGGATCTGGTATGACCGGCCCAGCGTCCTGCCGGCATTGCCGGTCATTTACAACACGGCGGCCAGTGGCTGGATTTATGACAGCCTGGTTATTTTGTTGCGTGGCGTTGGCGTGGTAGGCCTGCTGGCCGGTGTTTTGGTTTCGGTGAGGCCGAGTCTGTTGCGGGCATTGGAGGCCACAGTCAACCGGTGGATCTCTACCGAGGGATGGACCCGGTCCCTGGATCGCCAGAAGGATCTGCCGCCGCAGTGGTTTCCGGGGCGCCCCCGGTTGTTCGGGATCGGGATCGCACTGGGTAGCAGTTACATGATGTGGCAGTGCGGTCGGGCGTTGTGGGGTGGCGGATAACTTCTTGAAAATGAAGAAGTTAGTGTAAGAATGTGATCTAACTCACAGATATATTTACAAAAATTTCCAATTTGAAATTAACGGGGCTGCTACACTTTTGCCAGTCCGATCTGAGTATCGGATTTTGAATAGGGGTATCGCGTGACGGATCACGCGGGCACCGAATCCTGCGGGAAACGGCTGGCCAGATTTCCCTGAACGCGGGCCGCGGCCCGAACCCTAAATGAGGACAATGAAATGAAACAGCAAAGCGGTTTTACATTGATTGAATTGATTGTGGTTATCGTGATCCTGGGCATCCTTGCCGCTACGGCAGTTCCGCGCTTTACCGACCAGTCCACGGCGGCCAATTTAGCGGCTGCGCAGGGCATCCTGGGCGCGATTTATTCCGCGGCGGCGCTCAGTGTGGCAGCGAATAATGGAGCAGCACCAACTTTTGCCGGAATCATGGCTAACATGGATTGCTCGGTGGGGAGCAACACGGTGGCCGTCACAAATTCGGTCGCGGGCGCAGATGATACGTGCTCTGCTACCAACAACAACGCTTGTACGGCGGCGGCTGGTGGCACGATACAGGTGGATTTTAATGGTCAAATAGCCACTGGGACTATTTCCCCAGGATTGTGCATAAATTGACCCAATTGTGACCCGATCTGCACTGGAGAGGGCCGCGAGGCCCTCTCTTTTTTTGCGGGGTCTATGCCCAAAACCTTAATTCCTAATTCTTTAAAATATTGCAGTTGCGCCCCGTCATTGCTGGCAATTTCCAACACCAAACTTTCTTTGTTAAGATTAAATCTTTTAGTTAGGTCTTCTGCAGTTTTTTTGCAAT
>CAYMXG010000189.1:3592-5169 GCA_964394115.1 uncultured Enterobacteriaceae bacterium
TACTGGTTATGCCAGAATGGTGGCTCGCCCGCAGCAGGTGTCTGTGTATGTGCAGCCCAGTTGATTTCAAAGTAATGCTGGCGCGATTGCTCCGCCCTCGCCGAATAACCGCCACCGGCTTCAGTCTGATCGAATTAATTGTGGTCATCCTGCTGCTTGGCATCCTCGCGGCGTTCGCCGCCCCCCGCCTCAATATTTCCGGGTTTCGAGAGCAGGGCTTCTACCAGCAGGCTACTGCCGCTGCGCGATTTGCGCAAAAGCTGGCCATCAGTTCCGGATGCGTGGTGCAGGTTCAGATCAGCGGCGCAGCCTGCACGGTGACCTGGAACGTGTGCGCGCCGGCCAGTGGCACCCCCGTGCCGAGCCCGGCTACGGGCAACAATGATTTCTGCGCCGACAGTGATGGCACGGTGCCGGTGGCAGCCGATATAAGTTTTGATGCCATCGGGCGTCCGGTGAATAGCGCCACGCCGGCTACGCTGTTAGCGACGCAAGACATCACCATCAACGGCCGCACGTTGCGCATCGAGGCGCAGACCGGGTTTGCCCATGAGCCTTGATCCAACTTTATTCGCAGGGCGGGCGCCGGGTTGTTCGTTTCCCCCGGTCCTGAGGAATCCGGTCCCTTATGCTTGCCGCGGCTTTACTCTGGTCGAACTGATCATTGGCCTGGTGATTCTTGGCATTGGGGCCACGGCATTTCTGAATCTGATCATGAATACCACGCAGCACAGCGCCGATCCCATGAACCAGCAACAGGCCCACGCCATTGCCCAGGCCTACATGGAGGAGGTGCTGGCCCAACCATTCTGTGATCCGGATTTTTCCACCACCTGTCCCGCTTCCTGTACCAGCGGCACAGCCTGTGCCACCTGCAATCTTGCAGAAGGTGCCCGCAGCAACTACGACGCGGTGTGCGATTACAACGGCCTGTCCGATGCCACCGGCGCGCGGGATTTCAACGGCGGGCTGATCGGTGGTCTGGGCAACTACAACGTCAGCGTAAACGTGGACGATAGCGGGGTGACCTTGTCCGGCCTTTCCTCCGCTGCGGGTGAGTTGGTAGAGGTGACGGTGACCGTCACCCACGATACCCAAACCGGAATCAATGACGTACTCCGCGCCTACAAAGTCAATTACTGAGTCGGTGGCCATGACTTCTCCGCGTACAGGGCATGGATTCACACTGATCGAAATGATCGTGGTGATGTTGCTGGTTAGCATACTGGCCGGCACATTATTCATGATCCTGCAGGGTCCGATGCGAGCCATCAGCGCCAATGAGGGTCGGGCCCGGCTGGTGGACATTGCCGAGACTGCGTTGCAGCGCATGACGCGCGAGATCAGGCTGGCGCTGCCCTATAGCATCCGCGTTTCGGGCGCCAACGCGGTGGAGTTCCTGCGCATCGTGGACGGCGGGCGCTACCGGGCCAAGGGTGCGGGCAGGCTCAAGTTCAACGTGAACAACGATACATTCAGTTCCCTCAGTACGTTGACCAATGCCGGGACCATTGCCACCGGCGCCGGGTCCACGGCTTGCATCAACGGCACGGCGGACTGCATGGTGGTGTACAACA
>CAYMXG010000190.1:0-5144 GCA_964394115.1 uncultured Enterobacteriaceae bacterium
CCACGTTCACGTTGGACAGGCCCACGTGTTCAACCTTGCCATCCTGTTGCAGTCGCGCCAGCTCGCCCACACTGTCCGCAAATGGCACGGATGGATCCGGTGCATGCAGTTGATAAAGAGATATCCGTTCCAAGCCCAGATCCACCAGGCTGCGTTCGCAGGACTGGCGCAGCCATGCCGGCGTTCCCCTGACATCCCACCCGCTGCCCTCCTTGGTCAGCCCGCCCTTGGTGCCGACCAGCACCGAATTTTGCCGCCCAAGCCGGCGCAGGATGTCGCGAATCAGGCGCTCATTGTGACCAAGATCGTGCGTGTCGATGCAATACACGTTGGCCGTGTCAATGAAATCACCGCCGCCGTCAATGAATGCGCGGATCACCGCCTCGGCCCGGGATTCATCCGGGCGGCCAGCCAATGACAGGGGCATCCCGCCGAGCCCGATGGCAGTGACTTCGATCCCGGTTTTTCCGAGGCTGCGTTTGCCTGTGCTCATTGGCTGGCTGTATCGGTGACTTTGATGATGACAAAGGAGATATCGTCGCTTTGCGGTGCGCCATCGCGAAAGGTCTGTTCCGCCAGTGCCACGCGCCCGCGAATTTCGCCGGCAGACAGATGTGCGCAGTCACTTATCAGTTTGAACAGGCGATCCAGCCCCAACTTCTCGCCGCGATTATTCCTTGCCTCCCACAACCCGTCTGTGGCCAGCACCAGGATCTGGCCGGCGCGCAGTCCATCGAACTGATGCTCCTGGTAATCCGCATTCGCATCAATGCCCAATGGGATGCCTGCCCCTTTCAGTTCCGTGAACCGGGCCGCGCCGGGCTCCCATAGCAGCGGTTCGCGATGTCCGGCGCAGCCCCAGCGCAGGAGGCACCGGCGCGCGTTGATGGCAAGCAGCAACATGGTCATGAAACGGCCGCCGCTGACATCCTCGGTAATCTGCCGGTTCATGTGCCGCAACAGGTCCGTCAGTGAGCTCACATCGCGGCTCCGGCTGCGCAACACCGCGCGTGCGGACGCCATGATCATCGCAGCGGCAATTCCATGTCCTGACACATCGCCTATGGCCACCACTGCCGTATCCGGGGACGCTCCACCCAACTCGAGATAGTCAAAATAATCGCCCCCGGTTTCGTCACAGTAGTCACTGTGCCCGGCAATCTCCAGGCCGGTGAACACCGGTGTCCGCGCCGGCAGCAGCCGCTGTTGCACCTCCATGGCCAGTGCCAATGACTTGCGCATTTGCAAGCGCTCACGCAGACCTTCCGTCATTCCATTGATGGCGGCAGAGAGACGCACGAACTCCGGAAACTCGGCCAACAGGATTTCACCATCCAGATGCCCCTGGCCAATGCGGCGCACGTGCTCTGATAGCTTCACAATGGGTCGCACCACAAACAGCGCAATCATTACACCCAGGCCAAGTGACGCCGCCACGATGATCGTGGCGATAAGCATGCTCTGGCTGCGGCCGGCCTCTATCAGCGCGAGAAAGTCGCTCGCCGGCACAAGCGTTACTGCCAGCCAGCGCAGGTCTCCGGAGCGATTGAATGGCGTTGCCATGAACATCACTTCTTCGCCGCTCACTTCGAGCATGTCGACAACGCGCTCTGCCATGCCCGTATCACCCACAAATCGGTCGCCGATACTGGCTGCGGAGGTCGCAATGAGCGGGTGCGTACTGGCCTTGGCCACGACCCGTTTGCCGGTACCAGCATCCACAACAGGTGCGTCCACCGACGTGGCCACGAGCAGACCATTTTGATCCATGATGTAGGCGAGGCCAGTGCGGCCTATGCTCAGCGTGCCCAGAAATCGACTCAAGTCGTGCAGGCTGAACTCCACACTGAACACGCCGAGCATTTCACCATTGCCCCCAAACACGCGTGCCACATGGGGAATACTCAGCACGGGGGCCATGTCGGACTTCGGCACCCAGGTATATATTCCACCCCAAACCGGTTCCCGGGCGGCAACTGCTGCCTGGTACCACGGCCGGTTGCGTGGTTCATAGTCGTAGATGGTGGTGGGCCGGTCGGCCAGTCTGCCATCGTCAAAAAGGTGGAATTCCGAGGCACGCGTATCAATGGCCGGAATGCGCACTCCGAATCGGTAACCTTTTTCGCCGGGATAACGCGAAACAAAAACAGCCCCACCGAACACATCGCCCCACAAAATTGAACTGATAGTGCTAAACCCCTGCACCTGCTCAAACAAGATACCGCGCCAGGACGCCAGATCACGGCGATCCCAGTGTCCCATTGCAATGGTTTCCCGATTTACCCGGCTCACGCGCTCCGCCACTTCGAAGTAGTCGCGCATTCGATCCACAATCCGCTCGTGGACCTGCGTTAGATTCTGCCGGGCAAGGTCGCGCACGGCGCTATCGGCGTGAAAATAGGACAACAGAATAAGCACGCTGACGCTGCACAGCATCAACAGCGAGATCAAAAGGGGCAACGCCACCTGCAACGGAAGTCGTAAATTCAGCGCGCGCATCGTCGGGGTCGATCCATGAAATTATTGCTAGGATACCGTATGGCACGCCCGCCTGACCGGCCCGGACCCGGTAACAATGTTACGTCTGCGCCCGCGGCCCCGGGTTTCAGGCAGGCTTGCGCCTATTGGCTGCGGCTCGGATTTATCAGTTTCGGCGGGCCCGCCGGTCAGATCAGCATCATGCATCAGGACCTGGTGGAACGGCGGCGCTGGATTTCGGAACATCGTTTTTTGCACGCCCTGAATTACACCATGCTGCTGCCCGGCCCCGAGGCCCAGCAATTGGCCACGTATATCGGCTGGTTGATGCACGGCACCGCGGGCGGGTTGGTGGCGGGCGCACTGTTTGTGCTGCCCTCCCTGTTGATCATGATGACGCTGGCCGGTCTCTATGTGACGTACCACGAACTACCCCTGGTCTCCGGTCTGTTTTACGGGGTGAAGCCGGCCGTGGTCGCCATCGTGCTGGCCGCTGCGCATCGCATTGGCACACGATCGCTCGCCACGCCGTTTGCGCGCCTCATTGCCGTGCTGGCGTTCCTCGCGCTGTCAGTCGGGCACGTGCCGTTTCCGATGATCGTTGCGGGTGCCGGTGCGGCCGGGTTCATCGTGGCGCGGTTCCGCCCCGGCTGGCTCGCCGTGTCGGCGCTGCGCGATACCGCGAGTCGTGCCTATGGCGCTGCGCTGATTGACGATGACACACCGATTCCAGACCACGCCCGATTCAACTGGCGCCGCGCTGTCTTCTTTGCCGTGGTGGGCACGGCGTTATGGTGCACGGTGTCGGTCCTGTTGCTGCTGAAGTTCGGCTGGCAGGGGACGTTCACGCAAATGGGCTGGTTTTTTACCAAGGCGGCGCTGATGACATTCGGCGGCGCCTACGCCGTGCTGCCCTATGTTTACCAGGGCGCCGTGCAGCAATTCCAGTGGCTGACTGCCACCCAGATGATCGATGGACTCGCGCTGGGCGAGGCGACGCCCGGTCCCTTGATCATGATTGTGGCCTTCGTGGGATTTATCGGCGGCTGGAACACGGCCCCGCTCGTGCCGGTCATGCCGGTGTACGCCGCCGTTGCCGGCGCTTGCACGGCGACATTTTTTACCTTTTTGCCCTCATTCATTTTTATCTTCGTGGGCGCCCCGGCGGTGGAGGCTACGCGCCATGAGTTGCGGATCAGCGCCCCACTGGCCGCCATCACGGCCGCAGTGGTGGGGGTGGTGTTGAACCTGGCGGTGTTTTTTGCCGAGCATGTGTTCTGGCCGCAGGGGCTCGAAGGCGACCTGGAAACGCCAGCACTGGTGCTGGGATTGCTGGCCACCGTGGCGCTGTTCCGGTTCCGGGCCGGCATCATCCCGCTCATTGCCGCTGCGGCTGCGGCCGGGTTGGTGCTGAAACTGACAGGCGTGGTGCCGTGACAGCGCCCGTCACCGCTGACACCTGTCCACGCTGCGGCCATGCCGGTTTATACTGCGGGCAGGAGTAAAGCCCCGCGCCAGCACCCCGGAGTGACGGCAATGAATTTTGACCTCAAGTTAAATCCCCCCAATGCGGACGAGATTGCCGGGGAACGGGTTCGTGTATCGGCGGAGATGCGCCGGGTCCGCCGCCAGGACAACCTGGTGACGGCATTCATCATCCTCTCGGTGTCACTGTTGATCGGTCTGGCTGTTTACTGGACCACGCGCGACCTCCGCTACGCGGGCGTGGCCGCCGCGATATTTCCTCTTATCGGCGCCTGCCTGAGCGTATTCGGCGTCATCACGGCCGCGGGCTTCCGCAGCGCCGCCAAGCGCATGATCGAACTCGATCATCAGTTGATTGCGCTGAGCGAGATTTCGGAGAACAGCGGCGGCGACGTGGAGAGACTGTGCGCAAAGTACCCGCCGGTGGCACGGTACGTCGAGCGTGTGCAGAAGTCCCGGCGCGAGATCACCAACGGCGAACTGGCCACGTTCTGGGAACTGGATTCAAGCACCGAAGGCAAGCATATGAAGGGCTGGGGGACGCGCGATCCGAAGGCATCCGAACCTGATCCGACCATCGTCAAGACGGTGGAATGGTATTTTGATTTTCTGTCGCCATTCGCCTACCTGCAGTTCCTGCAGTTCCGCCGCCTGCCGCGCAATGTCCGCGTTGTCTGCAAGCCCATCCTGTTTGCCGGCGTATTGAATCACTGGCAAAGCAAGGGGCCGGCGGAGTTGCCCTCCAAACGCACGTTCACCTATCGCCATGTGACCTGGCTCGGGCGCCGCCACGGCATTCCGTTGCGGATGCCACCCGCACACCCGTTTCCACCGCTGAAGCCGTTGCGCCTGGCACTGGCTCTGGAGTGCGACCCGGATACGATCGGAGAGATTTTTAATTTCATCTGGGCCGAAGGACGCTCGCCGGACGATCCCGCCGAGTTCAAGGTGCTGGCAAATCGCCTGGGCGTGGAAAATGCGGACGAACTGATCAGCCGCCAGGAGGTCAAGGATCAGCTGCGCCGCAATACGGAAGAGGCCATCAGCCGGGGCGTCTTTGGGGTCCCCACCGCCTGCGTGGATGGCGAACTGTTCTGGGGTTTTGATGCCACCGACATGCTGGTGGAATACCTGCACAACCCGGCCATGCTGAAAGAGCCGGAGATGAAGCGCGTTTCTTC
>CAYMXG010000191.1:0-5143 GCA_964394115.1 uncultured Enterobacteriaceae bacterium
CGCTACCAGCTCACCTTCACCGATGCCGCCATGAGCTACGTGGACAACGAGCGCGACGAACCTGAGCAGGTGTTGATGTTCGACAGTGCATTCCCCGTGACCGACGACAATATTCACACTCACGTGCAGGCGTGGGTGTTGCCGGAGATGACACCAGACAAGAGCAGGTATTGGTCCACCGACGCGGTTTCGGAGGACGCGCTGCGGCAGGCGGAATCCCTGACGTTGCAGCACATCCCGGGCGCCGAGCGGTTGAATTCCCACCACAGCTTCCGGTTCCGTGCGCCGGTCCGGCGTTTTATCTACGTCAGGATCACGCCTGATGTGGAGGCCATCGGCGGTTACCTGTCAAAAAAGGCCCAGGTGTCGGTGTTCCAGGTCGATGATTATCCGCAGACACTGAAATTGATCGGCACCGGCGCGCTGTTGAGTCTGAGCGGCGACAAAAAGCTGGGATTCATGGCCCAGGGCCTGTCGGGCGTCAGGGTGGAGATCGCCCGCCTGCTGCCGAACCAGTTGCATCACCTGGTGGACTTGAACTCCGGCAGTTTTGCCGAGCCGGATTTATTCGGCGCCAACATCGATCGATTGGTTGAACGCAGGAATTACACCCGCGACTACGCCGGCGCCGATCCCGCCAAGCCCATCTATGACTACGTGGACCTGGCGCCGTACCTTGAAGATGACGGCGGCCGGCGCGGCATTTTCGTGCTGCGGCTGACACCCTACGATGCTGAAAACCCGAAGCGGGAATACAGCGAATACCCCGGGTCGGGCATCGCGACGGACCGGCGCTTGATCCTGGTCACAGACCTGGGGATCATCAACAAGCGCACCCTGGACGGCAGTCTCGAAGTGTTTGTGCAGTCCATCGCCACCGGCCAACCCGTCGCCGGCGCCAAAGTGGAAGTCCTCGGCCGCAATGGCCTGCCGGTGCTGGACGGGATCACGGATGCCGATGGCCACGCGAGTTTCCCCAAGGTCGGGGAATTGCGCCGGGAGAAATCCCCCATCATGGTCGTGGTCAGCCAGGGCATCGATCTGTCTTTCCTACCCCTTGCCCACGGCGAGCATCGGCTGGACTTTTCGCGCTTTGATATCGGCGGGCGATCCGATGTCACCTCCCCCGATCAACTTTCCGCCTATGTGTTCACCGATCGCGGGCTGTACCGGCCCGGTGAAACCGCCCATATCGCCTTCATCGTTCGCGCGGCTGCGTTCAATTCCGCGCTGGCGGGCGTGCCGGTGGATGTCGAAATCACCGATCCCCGGGGCGCGGTGGTATTCAATGAACGCCGCAGCCTGCCCGCCAGTGGCCTCGACACCGTGGATTTCAGCAGCAGCGACGTGGCCCCCGCCGGAGACTACAGCGCGAATCTCTACCTGGTGAAGGACACCCACCGCAACGCCCAGCTCGGTGCAGTGGCATTCAAGGTGCGCGACTTTGAACCGGACCGGTTGAAAGTGAACCTGACCCTGGCCGGCGGCGCCGTCACCGGCTGGACCCACCCGGATACGGTGCAGGCCACAGTGCAGGCGCGGCATTTGTTCGGCGCGCCGGCCCCGGATCGACGCGTGACCGCCGAGATGCGCCTGTCACCCGCCTTCCCGGCCTTTCCGCAATATCCGGATTATCGCTTCCATGTGAATGATGTGCTCAAGGACGCCGTCAAGGAGGATCTTCCCGAATCCCGCACCAACGCCGAGGGCAGCGCGGTACTGGACCTCGGACTGAAGCGTTTCGCGCGCAACACCTACCAACTGCATGTGACCGCACGCGTGTTCGAGGCCCAGGGGGGACGCAACGTGGCGGCAGAACAAACCCTGCTGGTATCCAACGCGCCCTTCCTGGTGGGACTGCGCACACCTGACCCACTGGATTATGTGAGCAGGAATGCGCTGCGCAAGGTGCACTTGCTGGCGCTGGGGCCGGATCTGGCTCCCATGGCCACGCCTGAACTCAGCCTGGCGCGCGTGGAGTACCAGTATGTCTCCGTGCTGGTGAAACAGAACAACGGCGTCTACAAATACGAATCCCAACGCCGGGAAATCGCGCGCGGGACCGAATCCATCACGCTGCCGGCCGGCGGCAGCGAGATTGCGCTGCCCACCGGGGAACCCGGCGACTTCGGCTACATCCTGCGCGATGCCGCCGGCAACGAATTGAACCGGGTGACGTGGTCCGTGGCCGGGACCGGCAATGTGACCCGCTCGCTGGAGCGCAACGCTGAATTGCAAATGCGTCTGGACCGGGTCAGTTATGCCCCCGGGGACACCATCAGCATCAACATCCGCGCGCCGTTCACCGGCAGCGGATTGATCACCATCGAACGCGAGCGCATCTTTGCGCAGCGCTGGTTCAAGACCGATACCACCAGCAGCGTACAGACCATCGAGGTGCCCGCGGACCTTGAAGGCAATGCCTATGTGAATGTGCAATTTGTGCGCGACCCGGCTTCACCCGAGGTGTACATGAGCCCGCTGTCCTATGCGGTCGCGCCCTTCGCGGTAAACCTGGACGCGCGCCGGCTGGAACTCAAGGTGAGCACGCCGGAGAACATCGAACCGGGACAGAAACTGACCATGCACGTGACTGCCGGCGCGCCGGCCCGGGCCGTGGTCTTTGCCATCAATGAAGGGATCCTCCAGGTGGCGCGCTACAAGACACCGGATCCACTCGGACATTTCTTCCAGAAGCGCGCGCTGCAGGTGGATACCACGCAGATTTTGAACCTGATCCTGCCGGAGTTCAGCCGGCTGATGGAGGCGTCCGCCCCCGGTGGCGACAGCGACGGGGCGTTGGGCCGGAATCTGAATCCGTTCAAGCGCAAGCACCAGGTGCCGGTGGCGTATTGGTCCGGCATCGTGGATATTCCGGCCGGCGGCCGCACGCTGGAATATGCCGTCCCCGACAGCTTCAACGGCAGGCTGCGCGTACTGGCAGTGGCCTTGACCGACGAACGCATCGGCGTATTCGAGGGCGCCACTGAAGTGCGCGGTCCCTGGGTATTGACCCCCAATGTCCCCGCCTTTGTGGCGCCGGGCGACGAGTTCGATGTCAGTGTCGGCATCTTCAGCAACCTGAATCAGAAGGCCGATGTCACCCTCGAGCTCGGCACCAGCGCGGGACTCAAGGTCATCGGCAAACCCGGCACCGGTCTCAGCATTGAACCGCAACGCGAAGGCGTCGCAGAGTTTCGCCTGCTGGCAACAGATGCGCTGGGCTCGGCGGACCTGAAGTTCACCGCCGCCAGTCCCGCTGCCCGGGCCGCCATCAGCGAAACCCTGTCCGTGCGTCCGGCAACGCCGTACCGGGTGGAATTGCGCGCCGGCCAATTTGATGCGGGATCCCGCAGCGTTGATGCGCACCGCACCTTGCATGATCAGCTGCGCAAGGTGGAACTGGGACTGGATCATTCGCCGCTGGTCTGGGCCCAGGGTCTCACTCATTATCTGGATAACTATCCGTACAGTTGCACCGAACAACTGGTGTCCAGGGCGCTGCCGGCATTGGTGTGGGCCACGCCGGAGGATTTGGCCGGCGGCGATCTGAAGGCCGTGCGGGCGGCGTTCTCGGTGCTGAGACAACGACAGAATGCGGAAGGCGGATTCGGTCTCTGGGCCGCGAACCCGGTGGTGGAACCGGAGGTGTCGGTCCATGCCGCCGATTTCCTGATGGAGGCGCGGGAGCGCGGCGTGGCCGTACCGCCGGACCTGCTGGCGCATACACGCGACTACCTGGAACGCCTTGCCGGTGCGCCGGCCGAAGACCTGGTCCAGTTGCGCACTCGCGCACAGGCGGCCTACCTGCTTACACGCTTGGGCGTGATCACCACCGGCTCCCTGGCCGGTACTTCCGAACAGCTTGAGGCCTATCACAGCAAGGTCTGGCGCAAAGATATCGTCGCGGCCTATATCGCCGCCGGCTACAAATTGCTGAAGCAGGATCGGGACGCCAACAAACTGTTCGCGAAAGTGCCATGGCATGAAACGGCGGACCCGGGCGACGCCAACGACGCGTCCTACGGCACTTACTACGATGCCTTGGGTCATGACGCTCAACTGCTGACATTGACGGCCCGGCATTTTCCGGAACGTCTCAATGAAGTGCCGGCCACGCTGCTGGATGGCATGGGCAAACGTTTGACCGGGAACCGTTACAACTCGCTTACCGCGGCGCAACTGGTGCGCGCGCTGGATCTTTACGGGAAGGGTGTCGCCAGCCAGGGCGGGACACCGGCCGCCGTGGCGGAACTGCAGGATAAAACCCGCCAGCCCCTGGCCTTCATCGGCAAACCGCCGCGGGCGCCGGTGCCGCAGGGGTTTGTTTCGGTGCAGATGCAGAGGAGCCACGGTGACACGCCGGCGTTCTATGTGATCTCCGAGGCGGGCTTTGACCGCACGACGCCAGCCGCCGAATTGCGGCAGGGCCTGGAAATCACGCGCGACTATCTGAACCTGGATGGCGAACCGCTGACCCAATTGCGCGTGGGGGATGAATTCCTGGTGCGCCTGCGCATGCGCACCACGGAGCGTGACACCGGCAATCAGATCGCCATCGTGGATCTGCTGCCCGGCGGCGTGGAACCGGTATTCAACCCGCCGGCTGAGGCTGCCCCTGACGCAACTGCCGGCGACACGGAAGGCATGGAGGAAGAGGAAGGAATGGAATCCGAAGATACCGAAGGGCCCGCCGCCTGGCAGCCGCCCATCGGGGAACCGGATCGAAGCGACTGGCACCCGGACTACGCCGATGTACGTGACGATCGGATCGTGCTGTACGGCAATCTTTCCCATGCTGCCGGCACCATGGTCTATCGCGTGCGCGCCACCAATGCCGGCGCCTTCACCGCGCCGCCGCCCTATGTGGAAGGCATGTATGATCGGACACTCCAGGGGCGTGGTACGGGGGCGACGTTGACCATCACCAAACCATGACAGCGGCAAGGTTAATGCAAAACTTCTGCACTGTGTTCTGCAAATTATCCCGGCGCGCTGAAGCGCGCCCCACACCCGGCTGTTTGCATCCCGGCGCCGTTTGTAGGGCCGGCCGCTTCGGACTTCCTGTCCTCTCGCGGCATTTCCCACATCCTGTGGGTCGCTTCAGCCGGCCGCAGACACATCCGGCGGGATGAATCCAGCC
>CAYMXG010000192.1:0-5140 GCA_964394115.1 uncultured Enterobacteriaceae bacterium
GATCGCATTCGCGTGCTGGCCGAGCGCGATCCGGCAAAACTTCCGTGGGGCAGCCTGGGCGTGGACGTGGTGCTGGAATGCACCGGCCTGTTCACCACGAAGGAAAAGTGCGGGGCGCACCTCAAGGGCGGCGCGAAAAAGGTCATCATCTCGGCGCCGGGCGGCAAGGACGTGGACGCGACCGTTGTTTACGGCGTCAACCACAACGTGCTGCGCGCCGCGCACACGGTGATCTCCAACGCCTCCTGCACCACCAACTGCCTGGCGCCGGTGGTCAAGGTGCTGCACGACGGTATCGGCGTCGTCAACGGCATCATGACCACGATACATGCCTATACCAACGACCAGGTGCTGACCGACGTGTATCACACCGACCTGCGCCGGGCGCGATCCGCCACGATGTCCATGATCCCGACCAAGACCGGGGCAGCGGCGGCCGTGGGTCTGGTGCTGCCGGAGCTGAATGGCAAGCTTGATGGTTACGCCGTGCGTGTCCCGACCATCAACGTCTCCATGGTGGACCTGACATTCCAGGCCGCCCGCGACACCACCCATGAGGAGATCAACAAGCTGATGCGGGCCGCAGCCGACGGCCCGCTGCGCGGGATCCTGGCGTACAACGATGCCCCGTTGGTGTCCATTGACTTCAACCACAACCCGGCATCCTCCACCTATGACGCCTCGCTCACCCGTGTCATCGAGGGCCGCCTGGCAAAGGTCATTGCGTGGTATGACAACGAGTGGGGTTTCTCGTGCCGCATGCTGGACACTACCCTTGCGCTGATGGCGGCGGGATAATTTGTTGAAAGCTGAAACTCCGCGTGGGTCCATGAATCATGTTGGCTAAGCTCCCGTTTCTCCGCTTGCATGACGTCAGCGTGCGCAACAAGCGCGTGCTGGTGCGCGTGGACTTCAATGTACCGCTGCAGGACGGCGTAATTACCGACGACACGCGTGTGCGCGCGTCATTGCCGGTCATCCTTGATCTGGTCAAGGCGGGTGCCGCCGTGATGCTGATGTCGCACCTTGGGCGTCCCAAGGAAGGCGCGTTCGATGAGCGTTACAGCCTTAGACCGGTGGCTGAACACCTGGGCCGGTTGCTGAACTGCACCATCGAGTTGCGACGCAACTGGCTCGACGGCGTGACGGTGCAACCAGGCGAGGTGTTGCTGCTGGAGAATGTGCGTTTCGAGCCGGGCGAGGAGGCCAACGATGACGCCCTGGCACGGCGCATGGGCCGCTTATGCGACGTCTTTGTCAACGATGCGTTCGCCACCGCGCACCGCGCACAGGCCTCCACCCATGGTGTTGCAAAGTACGCGCCGGTTGCCTGCGCCGGCCCGCTGCTGGTCGCGGAAGTGGAGGCCCTGACCAGGGCGCTTCAGGAACCGGCGCACCCGATGCTGGCGGTGGTGGGTGGTTCCAAGGTTTCCACGAAGCTGACGATTCTCGAACAGTTGCTGGAAAAAGTGGATGCACTGATTGTCGGCGGCGGCATTGCCAACACCTTTCTGGCGGCCGCCGGCTTCGAGATCGGCAAATCATTGCAGGAACCGGACCTGGTGCCGGCGGCCAGGCGCATGCTGGTGCAGGCGGAACAGCGCGGGAATCCGATTCCGCTACCGGTCGACGTGGTCTGCGCCCGGGATTTTTCCGCTGGCGCCGCGGCCACCATCAAAAGCGTGGCCGACGTGGACGCCGGGGATTTGATCATGGACGTGGGGCCGGAGACCGCACGTCGCTACGCCACATCCGTGGCCGCGGCCGCCACCGTAATCTGGAACGGCCCGCTGGGGGTATTCGAATGGGAACAGTTCGGCCAGGGCACGCGCGTGCTGGCGGAAGCCATCGCGGCCAGCAAGGCATTTTCCCTGGCCGGCGGCGGCGACACCGTCTCCGCCATAGCCCATTACAACATTTCTGATCGCATCTCCTACGTTTCCACCGGTGGCGGTGCGTTCCTGGAATTCCTCGAGGGCCGTACGCTGCCGGCCATTGCCATCCTGGAAGAATCGGCGCGGGCGGCGGCGGCAACCGAGCGCGAGTATTAACCCGGACATGCGTCGAACCAAGATCATCGCCACCCTCGGCCCCTCAACGGACGACCCGGCCGTACTTGAACGCATGGTCAATGCGGGCGTCGATTTATTCCGTTTCAATTATTCCCATCAGACCCAGGCTGATCACGCGCGGCGCTTTGAGGCGGTGCGCAATCTGAAGGGTGCCGGACGCGATGTGGGCATCATCGCCGACCTGCAGGGGCCGAAGATCCGGCTCGAACGCTTTCAGGCCGACAAGGTGTATCTGGCGGAGAATTCCAACTTCACCCTCGACACCGGCATGGACAAGAACGCGGGGGACGAGGGGCATGTGGGCGTGACCTACAAGAACCTGACACGGGATGTGAAATCCGGCGACCGGCTGCTGGTTGACGACGGGCGCATCGTGCTGGAAGTGAAAGAAGTGGAAGGCAATGAAGTCCACTGCCGCGTGATCCTCGGCGGCGAATTGTCCGGCAAGAAGGGCATCAACCTGCAGGGTGGCGGCCTGTCGGCGGGTGCACTGACCAAAAAGGACCAGAACGATCTGGCCCATGCCGTTGCCCATGGCGCGGATTATTTTGCCGTTTCCTTTGTGCGCAGCGTGGATGACATCCGCGAGGCGCGGCGCCTGCTGGCAGCAGCAGGCAGCAATGCCGGCATCATCGCCAAGTTCGAGCGCGCCGACGCATTGAAGAATGCCGAGGCCATCATCGAGGCGTCGGACGCCATCATGATTGCGCGCGGCGATCTGGGCGTGGAAATCGGTGACGCATCATTGCCGCCGGTGCAGAAGCGCCTGATCAAGCTGGCCCGCGACATGGATCGGGCGGTGATCACTGCCACGCAAATGATGGAGTCCATGATCGAGAACCAGGTGCCGCTGCGGGCGGAGGTATTCGACGTCGCCAACGCGGTTTTTGACGGCACCGATGCAGTCATGCTGTCCGGAGAAACCAGCGTCGGGAAATATCCCGACAAGGTGGTGCAGGCCATGGCGCGCATCTGTGCGGAGACCGAGAAGCAGCGCGTCACCCGCGTTTCTGACCATCGCATCAACCAGCGCTTTGAGCACATTGATGAGGCGGTTGCCATGGCGGCCATGTATGCCGCGAACCACATCGGCGCCAAGGCCATTGCTGCCCTCACCGAAACCGGGTCCACGACACTGTGGATGTCGCGCATCAGTTCCGGCATCCCGGTCTTTGCCTTCACGCGCCACATTGAGTGCAGGCGCCGGGTACGCCTTTATCGCGGCGTTTATCCCATTCATTTCGACATCACGCACACGGATCCGCTGCAGGCCAATGCCGAGATCGTGGAGGAACTGATGCGCCTAAAGATGGTGTTCGACAATGATTTCGTGGTCATTACCAAGGGTGATCTCAGCGGACATCGGGGCGGCACCAACAACATGAAGATCGTACGGGCCGGGCAGCACGCCGGGCCTTCGGTTTGAACGACGCAATCCCGGAATCCGGAGGGGCAGGTAATGACTGATTACAGCAAGCGACTGGAACGGACCGCGCGGGCCATGGTGGCCCGCGGCAAGGGCATCCTGGCCATAGACGAGAGCCAGCCGACCATCAAGAAGCGCTTTGACGGCATCGGCGTGGAAAGTACGGAAGTGAACCGGCGCGCCTATCGTGACCTGCTCATCACGACGCGCGGCGGCGGGGATTTCATCAGCGGCATGATCCTGTTTGATGAGACCCTGCGCCAATCCACCGCAGCCGGTGTCCCTTTTCCGAAGGCGCTGGCGGAACAAGACATCCTGCCTGGCATCAAGGTCGACAAAGGCGCGAAGGAACTGGCCGGGCATCCGGGCGAATTGGTCTCTGAAGGACTGGACGGTCTGCGCGACCGGCTGGTGGAATACCGCGGCATGGGCGCCACGTTCGCCAAGTGGCGCGCCGTGATCACCATCGGCGCCGGCATTCCCTCCGACACCTGCATTGAAACCAACGCCCATGCGCTGGCCCGATACGCGGCCCTGTGCCAGGCGGAAGGGATCGTGCCCATCGTGGAACCGGAAACCCTGATGGACGGCGACAACACCGCGGAGACCTGCTTTGACGTCTCCGAACGCACGTTGCATGCCCTGTTTGATCAATTGGTACGCCAGCAAGTGACGCTGGAGCACACCATCCTCAAGGTGAACATGGTGGTCGCCGGCAAAAAGTGTTCGCAGCAGGCCAGTGTGCAGCAGGTCGCGGATTTGACCGTGCGCTGCCTGTTGCGCGCGGTGCCCGCAGCCCTGCCCGGCATTGTGTTTCTTTCCGGCGGGCAGAGCGCGCAACTGGCCACCGCCCATCTCAATGCCATGAATGTCGCGTACCCGAAGCTGCCCTGGCCCTTGAGTTTTTCCTATGGCCGCGCGTTGCAGGATCCCTGCCTCAAAGCCTGGGCCGGCAAGCCGGAAAATGTCGCGGCAGCACAGAAAGCGCTGTTGCACCGCGAGCGCTGCAATGGCCTGGCGTGCCTCGGTGAGTATACAGACGCCATCGAGAAGCAGGCCGCCTGACGATAGGGCAGCAGGGCGCACAGTCCGGTATAACCAGAGCGGACCGTAAGCAGCAGGGATGCTGCGCTTCGAGCCTACAGGGAAGTATTCACGGCGTGTCCGCGACGGTTGTACCGGATTGGGCGACCGTAGGTGATTTTTGGGGTCTGACCGTGACTATTGCACTCCCACATGACGCTCAAAATGCCTGGCAGGCCTACCTGGCCATGCGCGAAGGCAAGTCGGCCTATTTCACCTTGCTCAGCCGAATCGACCAGCGCTCCCGCGACGGCGGTGAGCCCACAACCATGGCGGAGAGCCTGTTGCTGGAAAAACTTCTGGCGGAGCACAGCGCTTCGGTGCACCGATTCAGCGCCGCCATGGCCGCAGTCAAGGGCCCGGCGGCGCGAGAGGCTTTGATCCGCGCGATCACTGCAATGAGCGCAGGCTAATCCGCTCTGATCAACCCCAGGTTCGGCGGGCCGGATTGAACAGCCGCACATTGCGCCGGCGGAATACCGGGATCAGCGCCAGGCCGGCGATAAAGCCGCCGATGTGGGCGAACCAGGCCACGCCCGGTCCGTCACCCGCCGCCAGG
>CAYMXG010000193.1:0-5108 GCA_964394115.1 uncultured Enterobacteriaceae bacterium
TGCCCGCATCATTCACGTCCCGGACATACACGCCCAATGTCCCGTCCGCGAAGTACGGTTTCTTGTTGCTGCTGCTGATTATGGGCTCGTTATTGCGCAGGCGCTTCAAGTTGCCGAAGAATTCCTCCGGGATGAAGCCCCAGGCTTCGCCGCCGGGTACCGGTTCACCCGTGTCGCTGGTAAACCCGCCTTTGACGGCACGGAATACACCATCATTGGAGCCGAAGAAGATGTACACATCGTCGTCATCGTTGTCCGGGTCGGCGTCGCTGCCATTGCGGTTATAGTTCACCACCGCCGGGCGGGAGTGGAGTACGTCCCCTTGCATGGAAGCGCGCGGGTCCGTGTCGAAGGCGTCTTCGTCTTCATCTTCAAAGTTGTCGGCGCCGCGCACCCAGTTGATCAAGTCGGCCAGGTCTCCTGCAGTACCGCTGCCAAACGAAGCGACGATGGTGCCGGTGGCGTCGCCCTGTGCCGGAATGGAACCATCAATTTCATTCAGATCGTAGGTGAAATTGTCCGCGTCCACGACGGTGATGGTAAAGGTGCCCTCGAAGTCGGAGGCGGGCGTCGTTTCCACCAGCACGGCATTCCCGGTGGAAAATCCATGAGCCACGGCCCGCGCTCTGGCGGTCGTGGTCTTCTTGTTCGCGGTGATGGTGCCGCTGGCGGCGCCCAGGGCCACCGGGTCAGCCGGCACGGGATAGGGATAGCGGAAGGTATCGTCATCAATCCTGGTGATGGTGACGTCACTCACGTTGTATTCGTCAGCATAAGATGCGTAATCGGGCACCAATGCGCCCTTGATGGTGATCGCATTGCCCGTGCTGTAGCCATGACCCGGCACCGTGGCTATGGCGGTTCTGGTAGAGAGCCGGGCGGTGATGGTGCCCGAGGTGGTGGCCGGGTCCGCTGCAAAGGTGGCCGTGCCATAGGTAAAAGTATTCGCATCCAGGACATCAATGGTGGCGGTGCGGTTGTACGCGCTGATGGCGTTGGCATCCGGCCCGGTAACCCCGTCGATGATGACACTTTCTCCATCCAGGAATCCGTGGTTGGCGACGGTGGCCGTGGCGGTGGTGGAGGTGCCGCTCAATCCCGACATGGCAGTGCCAAGATTCCCGGGGACGCGGACACTGGTGTTGTAAGTGAAGGTATCCGCATCCACAAAGGTGATGACGAAAGAGCCGGCCAGATCAATGGGATCCGCACCGGTAATGCTGATGGTCACATTGGCCCCATCGGCAAATCCGTGGCTGGGTGCGGCCGCGGTAACCAGGGTACTGCTGCCCTGGTTGGCGGTGATGGTGCCGGTGGCATTGGCCAGGTTGCTGGCCACGGTGTACTGGAAGGTATTGGCCGTTACATTGGAGATAGTGAACACGCCGTTGTAGCCGGCAGGCGAGGCTCCAAGGATGCGGACTTTCGATCCATTGGGATAACCATGGGCGGAAACGGTGGCCGTAGCCGTCGTGGACGGCCCGGAGGCAGTCCCGCCGGTGGTGGCAGGGGCCAGTTGAGCGACGGTATTGAAGGTAAACGTCGTGCTGGTGGTATTGATGATGGTATAGGTGCCGTTCCAGTTACTGGGGGTAACCCCGGTGATTGCGACACTGTCACCGGGACTGAAGGTGTGGGTGGCCGAGGTGGTGGCCGTCACGTTAATCGTGGTGGTGGCCACGACGGCGCTGGCGATATTCGGGCTGGCGCTGGGCGTTGAGGCCGGGTTGTAGTCAAAGGTGTTGGTGGCCACATTTGAAATGGTGAAGGTCCCGTTGTATTCCGACGCCGAGACGCCACTGATATGAACCGTGTCGCCGTTTGCATATCCATGGCCGGCTACCGTGGCGGTCACCGGCAGCTTGGTGGACCCCGTGGCGCGTGCAAGGCCCGTGATGGTCTTGGTCACGGCGCCGTTGGTAAGCGTACTGATGGTCGCCGTCTTGGTGGTGACCAGGCTGGTCACGGACTGGTCGGTGGCGCCATTGTTCAGGGTATCGATGGTGACGGGCGCACCGGCTGCCGAACTGATGGAGGTCACTGTATTGGTGTCCGTCAGGTTGGTCACCACCTTGGATTCGAAGCCGGTGAGCGAGGAAACCGAGGCAACGCCCAACAACATCCCGGCGGCGGTAATGCCGTCATTGGCGGTAGTGAAGGGGGTTAACGACAACAGGTCTCCCGGCTCGCAAACGTCGGTGCTGCCAGTGGTGCAGGTGTAGAGTTTTCGCGGCGCCGTCAACTCATCGTCATAAGCATTGCGCTGTTGCTGCCCCGAACCGCCTTTTTCCACCAGGTCCCCGTCAGGGTTATCCGAGATGCCGCCGGCGCCATTCTCTTCGGCGTCGCGGTACTGCCAGAAGTCGGAGACCTCGGACCAGAAACTGGGTGAAGTGGGGTTGATGAAGCCGCTGTCCGGATTCTCGGCGGGATTGCCAGTCGCGTCGGCGAGAAACAGCCCGCCGCCGGAGACGCCCAGCTTGTACATCTTCAGATTCCCGAACCAGCGCGGGCTCTTCTGCGCATCCGGGCGGAATACGCCAATGTAGACCTGGTTCAGGTTGGTGCCGCGCACGTTGACGCTGACGGGCAGGGTGGTGGAGGCGAACACGCTGTTGACGGCCTGCACCTCCTGAAAGATCTGGTTCAGCGCATTGATGATGGCCTGCCCGGCGTTGCCGCTGGACACGCCGAAGTACTTGCCCTTGCCGGCGTCGGCCATGCTGCGCCAGAAATCCGTGTTGTCCAATCCGGCATCAGTGGTCTTCGGATCCACTTCCACCACATAGGTGAAGACATGTTGGTCGCCATTGGTGGCGTCCTCGTCAATGTCCGCAGCGGACATATAATCGGCCCATTCATCCCCCCAGTTACCGCCAAGGGTGTTCTGGCTGACACGAAGGCTGAGGGGGATCGGGTTTTCAGTGTCGTAGCCAAGCGCGGCCAATTCAACCTCAGATATGTCTTGCAGGCTCGATGGTTCGCTGGGCTGCGGATTGGCGGACGCGGTATTGACAATCTGGATGATGAAATTGCTTTGGCAGCCATCCACCGTCGGCGAGTTGAACAGCGTGCCGGAGGAATTGGCATCCATGGCGTACTCGCCAAGATTTGCCGCGGTGGCCGGATGGCTGGTGGTGCTGCAGCTGGTGCACGCCTGGTAGGTGGTGTTGTTGGCAAAATCGTTCTTGATCTTGCCCCAGCTGGAACGCGCTGCCTTGCCGGCGAAATACCGGTTCAACTCCAGCATGGCCAGGCCGGTAACGTTGTTGTTGCTCTTGTCGTCGCCGACATCGAAGTCTCCAACCAGTCCCGCAAGCACGGCCCTGTTCGCCGGCGTCATCTGCCGCACTGCATAGCGGATGTACGCGCCGTCGTCCCCGGTATTGCCGGTGCCGGTCTCCACGTACATTGAAAGTCCCACATTGAAATCCGAAGTCAGGCTGTTGAACACGCTGACGAGGGCAGCCGCTTCGTTGTCGAAGGCGGTGTTCCAGTTCGCCGTGTTATCGACGTTTAGAATTATGTTCGGCCGCTGCGCCTCTATATTGGGGTTGGCGAGGAAGATGTCGGTATCGTCATTGACCGGGTCAAAGGTCGCCTGTGCGGGCGGCATGCCGCCGGCGAGGCACGCCACGATTACGGCGGCACAGGTGCGCAATTTGCGCAAAAAAGTTGTGGGGTTGAATCTGGACATGACGTTGCTCCTGTTAAATTACGGGCAGTTGCCTGCCAACATGCGGATCTCCACCCCCTGGTGAATCGTACTGACGGCCCCGGTGATGCTGTCTTCGAGCGTTGCGCTCAACTCCCAGGTGTTGTCTTCCGGGATGATGCTCTCCACCACCGCGCTGTACCCGGTCGCGACCTGGCTGTCGAGACAGTCAGGCGGGGTAACATCCACGATGCCCATCGTGGTGGAGATGGTGGAGGCGGCCGGCGTCAGGTTGAATTGAGCCATGGTGCTGATGGTCTGCTCGATGGCATCCTGGACCGCGGAATCGATCTGTTTTTGTGCCTGCATGTTGGCAACGATCTTGAAATTGACCGTGCTCATGTTGATGGACGAGACCGCAAACAGCGTCATGATCACGAGGAAAATGAGTGCTGTAACCAGGGTGGCGCCGGATTGTCTGTGCAGGGTTTTCAATTGGGGATCTCCCGCCGGCCCGCCATGTTGATGGGCATGACCTCAGTGCTGTACACGCGCCGCCGGAATCTGTCGCCGGATGGCGCGACCGTGAACCCGTCCAAATCATATTGTTTGGTATCGCGGTAATCCTGAGTTGCCTGGGTCGACCGGGCCAGCAGGTAAATGCGAACGGATGCCACACCCGGCCACTGGACCAGCGTTGGCGCCGCAACATAGGAATCCGGCATGCCGTCCCCAACCAGTCCCGTGGTCAGGTTCACCGCGGTGGGGACCGTGTCCAGACCGTACCTGACCTTCATGAGTTCGATGCCTTCCACGAGGGACACGATCTTCATGGTGGTCACGCCACCAACACCATCCAGTTCCAGGCGCTTCAACGTGGGCACGTCATCATCTGCGGCTGTGCATGTTTCGTTGGCCCCGCTCCCATAGCTGCATGGGGCAACGAAATAAACGTGGACATGGAATTTGCGTGTATCCGCAGTCCCGCCTACGCCTTTGCTTGGGTATCTGGGCAAACTGGCCGTCAAATCGTTGTCCGCCGTGGTGGCCGGTACGTCGGCGCCGGAAGCGCCGAACATCAAGTTGAGATTGCGGGCATTGGCCTGCAGGAAGACGGCATTTTCGTCATCGAAATCGGGGTCAGCCGGGTCGCCGGCAAAGACGGCGGTGTCGGCGCGGCGAATCACCAGGATGTCGGAGCCGGCCACAAAGTTCGTGGCCGGCAGCACGCCCTGCTCATCGCAGGTTGACGCGGCCACAATGCCGGGCTGGGCTGCCAGCGTCGCCGCCCGGAAGCCCTGAAGGGGCATGGCGAGATCCGTCACCAGCTGAGCCAGATCGGCCACGCTTGCCGGCACAAAGCAGGGGTCGGGGTCGACGCCGGGGGCATCACCGAGATCATAGAACTGACCGAAGAAGCCGGCATGGTGCACGTCGTCATACAGCAGGTTGA
>CAYMXG010000194.1:0-5102 GCA_964394115.1 uncultured Enterobacteriaceae bacterium
TTCCCGTGCTGGGCGGATTGCAGATGGTCCATGACAAGGGATTCATCCATCGGGACATCAAGCCGGCGAATATATTCATTCGCAAGGACTCGAGTCCGGTTCTGATTGATTTCGGTTCGGCGCGCCAGGCCCTGGGCGTTGCCACGCAGACGCTCACCAGCCTCGTCTCACCGGGGTATGCCCCATTTGAACAATACTATTCCAAGAGCGACCAACAGGGGCCCTGGACGGACATATATGGCCTTGGCGCGACGATGTACCGGGCCGTTGCCGGTACTGCCCCCATCGACGCCATCGAACGCAGCCGCGGCATGCTCGGCAACAGCAGGGACATGCTGGTCCCCGCCGGCATGGTTGGAAGCGGCAGGTATTCGGACCAATTTCTGAACGCCATCGATCATGCATTGAGGTTCAACGACAAGGAACGCCCCAGAAGCGTCCACGACTGGGTCGCGGAACTTCGCGGCGAACCAGTAAATGATTCAATGGCGGTTACCGACGTCGCCATGCCAGCCGTGCCCCAGCCGCGACCCCCGGCCCCGGTCCGCGCGCGCGCCATCCCGAAACCACCGCCTGCGGCAATTACGCCCGAGCCATCGCGCCACCGTTGGGCCATTGTCGCTTTTGCCACGGTGGTTGCCGCCGCCGGCATCTGGCTGATCCTGCCCCTGGTCAAGGCACCGGACCCTGGCGCAGCGGCGAAGTCTGTTGTGGCCGCGGTGGCGTCCCCGCCCGCAAATGAAAGTGTGAATGAGACAACCGCCGCAGAAAAATCGGCGCCGGGGAAACCTGATGCGGCGGAGGCCGTCACCCCGCCGCCTGAATCCCGGCCATCTGCAGTCGCCTCGGCACCGACACAGGCACCCGCAGAGGTACCGGCCCCAGCGCCGGCAAAGGTGGAGCCGGACGCGGAGCCTGCCCATAGTCAGGTGGAATTGGCCGCGCTGAGAGAGCAATTGCGCACCGAGTCGGCAAGGGTCGCTGCGTTGCAAAGAGATATGCAAACCCTGCGGGCAACGCAGGTGGAAAGACCGGCACATGCGGAAATTCCCCCCGTGGAGCCGGCACGCAAATCCACCGCCAGAACCGAACCCGTCCCCACGCCTGAAACGGCGGCGGATCCGATTCCCGATCCATTGGTGGATGGACTCAACGCCGTGGCGGCGGGAAATTTCGAAACAGCATTGCGGCAAATGCTGCCGCTGGCGCGATCCGGCAATGCTGTCGCCCAATACAACGTCTCGCTCCTGTACCGCAACGGCCAGGGTGTGCTGGCAAACAATGCCACCGCGCTGGAGTGGCTGCGTAAATCCGCCTGGCAGGGGCATGCGGAGGCGCAGATCGCCCTGGCCCGTCTTTATGCCGAAGGCATCGACGGCAGGCGCGATCCTTTTCTTTCGTATGTGTGGTACCTGATGGCCGAACGCAATGGCGACTTTGGCGGAATAACAGAGCGAACCGAAGTGGAAAAGCAACTCCAGCCGGAACAACTGCCGCAGGCGGCCGCGCTGGCGCTGCATTTGAATCGCGCCGGAGCGGAATTGACGCCGGTGCATAGCCGGGGACGGAACTGAGTTCCTGTCAAATGCAATACAGTGGAACCCGGGAGGAGGAAAAAGTGAAGGCAACGTATCCGGAAATCAGAATACTGATGATGGTTGTGGTGTGTTTCCTGGCGGCGTGCAAGGAAGTGGATGTGACCGATCCGAAGGTTGCCGCCGCCATCAGCGAGGTAAACATGGAGTTTCGCAGCGGCTACCAGCGCGTGCTGGCGGAAACCGGAACCCGCCACTTCAATGTCGAACCTGCGCTGGCAATGAAGTCCATGCGCCAGGTACTGGAACGAATGGGTTTCTCCGTCCTGACCAGCGAGGGCGACTACTATCTCAGCGTCACCGCCCCGGCCCCGGTACCCCTGGACAGCGCCGAATGGGAGGAAGTGCGGCGCGTGCACGAACCAAAGATGAAGGACATTGCCGCCAGCCACCTGGGTATCAAGGGCCGGCTGGCAAAGCTGGAACCGGATGGTCTGAATATACTCGGTATCATGACATTCGTGGAGAAGACAGGAGGGGTGGACATCTCCATTACCATGCGCCTGCAGGAGACCAAGCCGCAGCCGCCCGAGTCCATCCTGCCGCGGCGCGAATATCCGCCGCCGACCGCGGTTAAAATCGGCTATGAAAAGATCTGGAAGGCGTTCGCTGAACTGGCGGTGCCGCTATCCAAGGTGGCGGCAGCGCCCTGAATCATTTCGATTCAGGTTGGGCCGGCAATCGCCGCATACACCGAAACCGTTTCCGCGGACGGAGTTCTCCGGCACAGTGATGCCAGCACCGTGCAGCAGCGCTGATAGACCAGCGCCGCGTCAGTGGCCCTGCCCCTGAAGTTGTAGAGGGACATCAGGCCGCGATACAACCCCTCCGCGGCCGGATCGTTATTGATTGCCCGCTCAAACATGCTGACTGCCCTGGGCATGTCCGCCTTCGACACAGCTTCTGCCAACACCACCACCGCATCCGCAAATTCCGCCCGGCATTGATTACGCCGCGCGTTCACACATTCGAGTTCATCATCGTCACCCAAAAACGGGCCTGTATAGATCTCCAGTAACTGCTCAAACTGATCGTCCGGCGGAACGGGCAGCACGCTATCGGTATAAGGGCGTTCGATCCGGATCTGTCCGGCGATCCGACCCAGCGCGGTCGCATCCACATAGACCAGGTCCGGATTCAGGGACAATTTACCGTCACGCAGGCTGATGGCATCGTCATCATCCAGCAACTTGCGCAGCCGGTGCAGGTTGATGGTCAGGGATTTTTCGCTGTACATGCTGTCAACATGCGGCCAGAGCAGCGCAGCGATCTGAGCGGCGGAAACGTCCCTGGCGCCCAGGGCAATCAAAGCCTTCAACAGTTGCAGAGGCCGGGCGTTACCCCGCCCACCCTCGTGATCCGCGGCACCGGCCCCGGAGATATTCAATCCGCCAAAGGTCCGAATCCGCAGGGGCCATGGCCAGTCGGGCAGGTCAGCCGGCGGCGTGCCTGCTCTGAGACCGCGGCGTTGCACCAAATCACGGACATAATCGCGCTCGATGTTATGGCGAAAGGCGAATACCAGCGCGTCCGCCAGTTGCCCGGGATGCCACCAGGGCACGAAATAATAGGCATGCTGACGGCCAAGACCAAGCGCATAGCGCATCGCATTCGCGCCACTGCTGGTGCGTCCGTTGAGCACCGCCACCTGACCATAGATCAACAACGTAATGAACTCCAGGTAGGGATTGCGCATGTCACGGGCGACGCTGTGAACGCGCCGCAACTGCGCCGAACCTCCACGCTCATCGCTGCACAGGAACAGGAGCTGCGCATAGGCGCAACTGGACAAGACCTCCAGAAAGGGAATGCCGAGCTCCACCGCGCAGGACAGCGCCTGGCGCTGCCGGTGGTGGGCGGCCACGTGATCCCCGGTGATTAAGTCGTTCCATGACCCGAGGTAATGACCAATGAAACGCAGCAACCGGTTCGGGTTGCCGGCGAGTTCGGTTTCCAAAGCGGCAGGTTTCTCCGTTGCCGCCGCACCGCCGGCAACCGCCAATCCCGACGCCGCCGCACAGGCGCGGCCCAACAGGAACAATTTCTCCAAGGAATGCTCGCCGGCGAGGCGCTCGCACTCCGCAGCCGCAGCGCCTGCCTCAACTCCGGCGCCGGACAGGAGGGATTGCAGCGCGGCCAGCAGATGCCATCGGCACTGCTGTTCATGCGGCATCGCTGTTACCCGTTTCATGCATGCATGCAGCAATACGCCAGCCCGGGCAAATTCGCCGGCCAGCACACAGGCCAGCGCCAGCCAGGGTCTATGGCTGTCCAATTCCGCGTTGTCCCGCATCCCGTCAAGGGCCTGTTCTGCGCGTCGCAGCTGCTGCGGCAGATCCGCATGCGCCGGGTCGCGCAAAGCAATGGCGACGGCAAGCAGCACGGCGGCGGCCAACTCTTCGTCGTTGTCCGCCGGTGCAATCTGCGCGGGTAGCAATTTTGAAAGCTCGGCGATCCATCCGTCGAGCAGGCTGAAATCGTCCATCTCGGCAATGATGCTCTCAATTGCCCCGGTGAGCGCGCGCAGCCGTTCGCCTTTTGGCGCGGCGGCGGGAAGGCGCCGGCACACCGCCTCAAAGCATTGGCGTGCCTCGCGTGGGGATTCCCGCAACCGCGCCTGCCCGAACCAGCAAAGCAGCGAGAGATTGCCCTGCAATCGATCGCGCGGCAATTGCTCGAGCCAGCCGGCAAGCACCGTGTGACGCCCCTGACGCAGCAATTCCCTGGCGTGACTCTCAATCACAATCTCCAACGGGTGCCAATCCATGGTATCCACCAGCAATTCCACGGCATCCTCGGGAAACCCCGCCTGTGCAAGCAACTGCGCCGTGCGACGCTTTTGTGCGGCGAGTATGGATTCCGACTGGCTCTTGCGTGCCTGGATCTGCAGAAATTCCTGGAACAGCGGGTGCAAGGCAAATTCGCAGTCCTCTCCATCCTCCCGTTCGGAGACAAAATAGTTATTTCTCGAGAGGTTCATCAATAACTGGTGCGCCATGCCGTCAGCGCTGAGTTCCTCCGCGAACTTGGCGCTCAGCCGGCGTGACCAGCACACACTCAACAGGAACCTGCGCGTGCGCTCATCAAATCCGCTGAAAACCTCCAGCGCCACATAGTCGTACAACACGCCGCCATCGCTCTGGAACGCGGAACGGCCCAGCCGTTTGGCAGGTCGCGCATACTCCAACATGAGGATTGCGCCGGTTACCCACCCGGCGCTGGCCTGCGCAATCTGATCCACATCTTCCGGCGTCAACTCCGCCCGGCGCAGCACCGCCAACTGCCGGCATTCATCCGCGGATAGACGCAGATCCTCCGCTCCCAGGAATGCCAGCAGATTATTCGCGCGCACGCGTGCATACGCCGCGGGCGGCTCGGCGCGGCTGATAAACACCAGCTTGGCCTTGCGCGGCACCTCCTCCAGCATCAACGCCAGCAGTGAGTGCAGACTCGAGTGCGGCGGGATCGACTCATAGTTGTCCAGAACTATGAGCAGTAGCCCCTGGT
>CAYMXG010000195.1:0-5093 GCA_964394115.1 uncultured Enterobacteriaceae bacterium
TCCTCGAGATCGTGTCGTGGAACTTCGTGTTCTCAGGGATTAACTTCGCCTGCTCGGGCATGTTCCAGGCGCTGGGCAATACCTGGCCGGCGCTGTTCAGCACCGCGACGCGGCTGGTGACGTTTGTGTTCCCGGTGCTCTGGCTGTCACGCCAGACCGGCTTCGAGATAGTCCACGTCTGGTACCTGTCCGTGGCCACCATGACGTTACAGGGATTGATCGTCCTCGCGCTGTTGCGGGTGCAAATGCGGGAGAAGCTGGAAGACCTGCATTCCCGGACTGATAATATGGCGGCAACTGAAAACCATTGAGCGGACCACAATGGAAAAAATATTCATCAGCGCGGGGCAACTGCTGGCGGATTCCTTTCTGCTGGCCGAGCGGGTGTATGAATCGGGTTATCGCCCGGATCTGATCGTGGGCATCTGGCGCGGCGGTGCGCCGGTGGCCATCGCCGTGCAGGAATATTTCGACGTGCGCGGGTGCGGTGCAAACCATGTGCCGGTAAAGACGTGGGCATATCGCGGTATCGACGTACGCAGGCGGGAAGTAGAAGTCAGCGGGCTGGCGCTGGTGGCCGATGCTGTGCAGACCACGTCGCGGCTGCTGATTGTGGATGACGTGTTCGATACCGGCGCCAGTATCGATGCGCTGCTGGGCAAGCTGCGGCTTCAACTGGATGAGCGCTGCCCGAAAGAGATCCGGATCGCGTGCCCGTGGTTCAAGCCGACGCGCAACCAGTCCTCGTTGTACCCGGATTATTTTCTGCACGAGACCGAGGCCTGGCTCGTCTTCCCCCATGAACTCATAGGTCTCAAGAGGGAGGAACTCGCTGCGGGCAAATCGGATCTGCGCGACATCTTGGACAAGCTGCATCTCGATTTTTGAGCCTTGCAGAATTCCTGAAATTTCAGCGCGTCATTCCGGGCAAGGGTCCGCAGGGCCCGCGACCCGGAATCCAGGCGGGATTAAAGGGCGAACTAGATTCCGTATAACCGCTTCGCGGTTTCCGGAATGACGAAGACATACAGGTTCATCGCGCAGTTCCAGCGATCGCTCCCTTCCCTGGCGCCGGCCCGATCAAGGCCTGGACTGCTCGTAGACTACCTTCCCGTCCAGAAACGTCATTACGACCCGTGCATCACCGATCTGGTCCACCGGTATCTTGAACAGGTTGCGGTCCAGCACCGCGAGGTCCGCGCGCTTGCCCACGGTCAGCGTGCCCACCTGTTGCTCATGGTGCATCAGCCAGGCGTTTTCGCGCGTAAAGGCCAGCAGCATGGTTTCCAGGTCCACACGCTCGTCGGGGTTCAGCACGCCCCCATCCTTGCGCAGGATGTCCGAACGCCGCATGGCCGTTTCAATCGCCTCCAGCGGGTTGGCGGAAGACACGTCCCAATCGCTGCCGGTCACAATGCGGCCGCCGGCCTTCTTTACGCTGCCTACGGGATACATCCGATTCACACGCTCCTGCCCCACCACCGGCAGGTTGATGTCCATGATCCACGTATCCGGGTAGGCCCAGAGCGCCTGGAAATTGGCGCTGACGTTCAGCTCTGCAAATCGTGGCACGTCCAGCGGATGAATCAGTTGCAGATGTGATATGTGATGCCTGTTGTCAGTCACGCCATTGGCCTGTCGCGCCGCCGCGAACGCATCCAGCCCCGCCCGCACCGCACCGTCCCCAATGGCGTGCATGTGCACCTGCAGGCCCATGGCGTCAAAACGCGTCACCGCCGCGTTGAGATCCGCGGGCATCAGGTTAAGCTCGCCGCGATGCTTGCCCATGCCGGTGTAGGGATCCACCAGTGAGGCGGTCTCTCCTTCCAGCACGCCATCGATGAATATCTTCACCGCATCCGTGTTGACGCGTGGCGACGCGTACAGACTGCGCCGCTCCAGCACGGCATCGAACTCGGGACCCTCGTGGCGCGAGAAGACGCCGTAGGTCAGCGATGTCACAACCCGTGCCGTGAGTTCACCGGCCTGATCCAGTGTATGAAAGGTCTGCAGGTCACGTTCGCCCGCCGAGGCCTCGATAAATGACGTGATGCCCAGCGCGTTGAGATGACGCAAGGCTGCGCGCAGCGCCTCGACATCCTGCTCCGGCGTTGCCTGGGGCAACAATTTTCTGAACGGCCCCTGGGCGGTTTCGCGCACCGTGCCGCTGGGCTCGCCGGTAACCGGATCACGCTCGATAACGCCCTTGGGCGGATTGGGCGTGTCGCGGGTTATCCCCGCCAATTCCAGGGCGCGGGTGTTGACCCACGCGTTGTGCCCATCGGAGCCGGTCAGGAACACCGGCCGGTGGGGTACGATCTTATCAAGCAGGGATTTATTCGGATTGCCGTTGGGAAACAGGCTCAAGTCGAATCCCGAACCCTCGACCCAGACTCCCGGCGCACGTTCCGCGCATTTCCTGATGGCCTCGAGCAACGCCTCGAGCGGGCGAATCTCCAGCAGGCTGCACCCGGACAAGGTGTGGCCGGAGGAGATCGCGTGCAGATGCACATCATGAAATCCGGGTACTACCAGCTGTCCGGCCAGATCAATCACGCGCGTACCCGCGCCCGCCAGAGACTCGACGCCGCTATTGCTGCCGACATAGATCAACGCCCCGTCGTCAATGGCTATCGCCTCAGCCCAGGGCTGCGCGGCATCGGCGGTGAAGATCACGCCGTTACGCAAAATCAGCGTGGGCTCCGCGGCATAGGTAGCTCCGGCGACAGTAAAAAGGACGACCAGCGACGTCAGTAGGCAAGGGTGAATTCTCATTTTTTGGCCTCAGGTGGGAGGTTTGTAGTGAAATAGCTTTCTTGTTTCTTATTATAAAACAATGTATTAGACAATATATACCTGATGACTATCGATTAATTACCAGCGATATAAAAGATTCATAATAAAAATGTTGCGCCGCACCATTCATGTGGATATGATGCACCGCAACAAAATTCAAAGCCCCCATACGGAGGGAAAATACCATGAACGTACAAGTCGAGAAGTATATGGCCCCGGTCCAGGAACTGAATGCCCTTGCCGTGGCGAACGTCGAGAAGGTTGTGAACCTGCAGATCAAGCGCATCGAAGAGACGGCGAAACTCGGCATTGAACAGATCAAGGCTGCTGCGTCCATCAAGGATGCGGAAGGCTTCCAGGGCTATTTCGCCAGCTACGCTGAGACCCTGCGTCAGATGGGCGAGCGCGCTGCAGAAGATGCCCGCACGGTGTATGAGCTGGGCAACAGCTACAGCGCCCAGGCTCAGCGCATCTTCAAGGATGCCCTGAAAACCAATTGACCTCCCCTCCGCATGCCTCGCCCCCCCCGGCGAGCGCTTCGCGGATTTTCAACTTAAGCCGCCCCTCAAAAGGCGGCTTTTTCTTTTTCCGGGCGTCTCCACAGGGTGACAGCCGCACCATGGGCGGCTTATAGTATTGGGATCAAACTGTGATGTAAGTCATTGAAAAATCTTTTTCATTTCAAATAACTGAAGCAACATCACGGACTTAAGGCAAGCACGGGGCGGCAGTAGAAATTCTGGCAGATAATTTGCTTAGATCCCGTATTTCAATCCGGACTTGAATCCGAAGCCCATGTAGAACAATGAGTGACGCGACCCCCTTAAAGCGAATCCTGATCCTGGATGATGACGGTGACTTTCGCCGGCTCATCAAGGTCTACCTGGGCAAACTGCTGCCGGATGTAGAGGTGGCGGAATACGACCCGGTGGCACACGGCGCCCCGAGTGACGATTTTGACTGGTCGCGGTACGACGCGCTGATCCTGGATTACTACCTGTGCATCCATAACGTCACCGGCCTCGACATCCTGCAGGCCCATCGCAAGAACAAATACTTCCCGGCCACGATCATGATGACCGGCGCCGGTAACGAGGAGATTGCGGTGCGGGCATTGCGCGCCGGGGTCTACGACTATCTGCGCAAGGAAAAATTCGACAAGGAACAATTAAAACAAGCGCTGTTGACCGCCGTGGAGAAACACCAGGTGGTTCGGGCGCGCGCGCTGGAGCAGACGAATCATAACCATGCCTTCAACAAGGCCCTCTTTTACCAGGAACTGGAACAGGGAGATGACAGCGAAGGCGGGAAGGATCGCGTCCTGCTGCTGGTGGAACTGGATGATCACGAAGTGCTGGAGAATCGCTTCGGCGTCATCATCCGCGACAACATCGTGCGCCACGTTGCCAAGCAATGTTACGAGTATTTCAAGGGCACCAGCGCCAATCCGCACATCACGCGTCTGAGTGACCAGTCAGTCGCCCTGCTGATCACCGACCCCGATCCGCTGGAACCGCTTTCCCTGACCATGACCGGGATTTGCGCCTACCTGCAAAAAAATCCGTATCGATTTGAAGAGAAGAAATTGCGCTACACCGTCAGCATCGGTGTGGTGCCGGTTTCATTCGGTGCGTGGCAGAAAGTCGGCCACTCCGCCGACGTCTTGCTGGAGATGGTCCGCGACTGCGCGAATATTGCCGCCAAGCAGGAAGGCAACTCGTTCTACATTTACCAGCCACAGGCAGTCGTGCCGGAGGAGGAATTCATCCCGGAGCCAATTCCGGAGCCGGTGGCGGAGGAGACGCCGGAGCCCGCCCCTGAGCCGGCGCCTGAGGAAATTCCTGAGGAGATCCCTGAAGAGATCCCTGAAGAGATCCCTGAGGCGATTCCGGAGGAAATCCCCGCCGGGATCCCCGAGGAAATCCCCACGGCAACTGTCAGTGAGCCTGCGCCTGAACCAATCCCTGAACCCGACGTTGTAGCGGCTCCGGTGCCGGTCTCCGAACCACCGGCGGAATTCATCCCCACGCCACCGCATAAGCCGGCAACTACCCCGGCCCGAACTTCCATCATTGCCGAAGCAGCCGCGCCCACATTCCCGTCTCCTGTAGCCCCCGAGGTGAAAACCAAGCCTGCGCCCGTGGTGAAACCTGCAGCGCCGCGCCCGGCGCCCCCGGCACCTGCCGCAAAGGCCCGGCCCGTGACACCGGCCGCAAAGGCGCCGGCACCACCTCCAACGGTGACGCCTGCGCCCGCAGCCAAGCCAGTCAGCGCGGCCCCAGCGCGCGCGGCACCGA
>CAYMXG010000196.1:0-2257 GCA_964394115.1 uncultured Enterobacteriaceae bacterium
GGCGCCACCCAGGTGTTGAGCATGTTGACCTGCGGCATGGGCAAGGATCTGTTCCATCGCGTGCGCCCCCATGAACTGCTGGACAGCGGGAACTGGGACCGGATCTGGTTTGTGTCCGGCGGTTCCTTTCCCTCCGGGCACGCGGCGTTTTACTTCGGGTTGTTTCTGCCGCTGGTGTACCTTTTTCCGCGTTGGCGCTGGTTGTTGCTGGCGCCGCCATTTTTCATTGCCGCGGCGCGGGTGAATGCAAACATGCATTTCCTCAGTGACGTGACGGCGTCCATGGCGCTGGCTGCGCTGATCACGCTGGCCATGGCCACCTTGCTGCGGACTGAACCAGGGGAGGCTGCCCATGCATAAGTTGACGAAGGGTTTTCGTGCCTTGCTGGACGACGCGGATCGGGTCCTGCGCGCGATTTCCACCAACGAACTGGCGGGCATGCTGGCCCGGGACGATGTCCTGGTGGTTGACGTGCGGGAAGCAGAGGAACGGGACAAGAATGGCCACATTCCGGGTTCCGTGCATGCGCCGCGGGGCAACCTGGAGTTCTTCGCCGATCCGGACTGTCCGTTTCACAAGCCGGTATTTGCCGGGGACAAAATGATTGTTACGCACTGTGCCAGTGGCTGGCGTTCGGCGTTGGCGGCAAAGACATTACAGGACATGGGATTTGCAAAAGTGGCCCACCTGGCCGGTGGGTTCAAGGCGTGGAAGGCCGAGGGCCGGCCCGTGGAGGGAATATCCGCGGCGGCAGCCGCTGCCGTGCAGGAGGGCGCCGTCACCGGCATCGGCGGCATTTTCTTCAAGGCGAAAGACCCGAAGGCGCTGGCCGCCTGGTATCAGAAACACCTCGGGCTTGCCGTGGAACATGACACCATGGCCACGCTGGAATGGCGCGAATTGCATGCCCCGGACACCATCGGACGCACGGTATGGTCCACCTTTGCCGCAGACACGAAATACCTGGATCCCGGCACTGCCACATTCATGATCAATTACCGGATTGCTGGACTGGATCGGTTGCTGGAATCCCTGCGCCAGGCGGGCGTCACCGTGTTCGACACCATAGAGGAATACGATTACGGCCGCTTCGCCTGGTGCCTGGACGCGGAGGGCAACAAGATCGAGTTATGGGAACCCACGGGGATCACGCCGCATTGAAACCTTGGCCAAAGGGTTGTTCCCCAGGAAGGTTGTATACGTGGAATCGAGATCACTTGTCATTCCGGAAGCGGCGAGTGAGCCGCCAGCCCCGGCGAAGGCCGGGGAGCTATCCGGAATCCAGCCCACGCTCCAAGCCCGGCTGGATTCCGGGTGGTGGGTCCTGCGGACCCGGCCCGGAATGACGACCCTGGTCTGATGCGCGCCCCGGCCTGCTTGTTGTTGGTATTCGGGATGGTAACGGCGCCGGCCTGCGCGCAGGAAGTCATCAGGTTCGATGAGCATCTGGACTCCGATCGCCCGGAGGCCTGGGCCATGAATTATTTCACCTCCATCACGCTGCTCTCCGGGTTGAGCGTGCCGCGGGGCAGGGACGCGGGATCCGTGGAGATTGCCGCCGAGGCGGGCTGGATCCCGTATCTGAGCAAAAGCGAGCGCACGGTAGGGTTCAACGGCACCAAGGAGGAGGACCTGAATCATTCCCCGGTCTTTGCCCGGCCGCGGGTGACCATCGGGTTACCCTGGCGCACGGCGCTGACATTATCCTATGTGCCGCCGGTCCGGATTGCCGGCCTCAAGCCACACCTGTTTGCCTTTGCATTGGAGCGCCCCCTGTATGAACGTGATCCGCTAACCCTCGGCGTGCGTTTTTACGGGCAGTTCGGCGAGGTGAAGGGTCCGATTACCTGCTGGAGCGACGTGGTCAAATTTCCGCCGGGGTCAGTGCAGAACCCCTATGGTTGCGAAGAGAAATCAAATGATCGGGCGGGACAGCGCTATCTGGGTCTGGAACTCAGTGGTGCGTGGCGCCTGGAAGGACTGGGCGGGCTCACGCCCTGGGCTGCGGTGGCGGGGAATTTTCTGGACACGGAAGCGCAAGTGAACGCGCTGACGTTCGGCTACCGGGATCGCAGTCTGCTGACGTCCGAATCCTGGACCTTTGCCGTCAGCGCCGGGGCAGGTTATCCGCTTACGGACCGAATCGGGATCAGCGTGGGAATGTTCTATGCGCCGCTGCCTGTGGAGCGGCCTGCGTCCCGGGACAATGATGCACTTTTCAACGTGCGGGCCCTGATTTCCTACCAGTTTCAATAG
>CAYMXG010000196.1:2357-5073 GCA_964394115.1 uncultured Enterobacteriaceae bacterium
GCAGGATTTCTTACGCCACCATCACTCCCTCGCTCGCGGTCAGGTCCGCAAAATACTCGCTTAGACGCCGGGTCATCAGCCCGGGTTGGCCTGTGCCGATAGTACGCCCGTCGATTTTTGTCACCGCCGCCAGTTCCCCCATGGTGCCGGTGCAGAACACCTCGTCCGCGCGGTAGGCCTCGGTCAGTGACAGGTCACGCACTTCGCAGGGGATGTGATGGCGCTGACAAAGCTCCAGTACCACGGCCCGCGTGATGCCTTCGGGGCATGCCGCGGTGGTCGGGGTCATGACCTTTTCTCCGTGCACGATAAATAAATGTGTGGCGTTGGTCTCCGCGATGAAGCCGCGCAGGTCCAGCATGACCGCATCATCGGCGCCGGCGGCATTGGCCTGGAGCTTGGCCAGAATGGACTGGATCAGATTCGCGTGGTGGATTTTGGGGTCCAGGCAGTCCGGCGGGAAACGGCGGATGGTGCTGGTGATCAGCGTTAGACCGCTTTTGGCGTAAACCGGAGGTTTGTGTTCAGCCAGAATGATCAGCGTCGGACCTGCCTGGTTCAGGCGCGGGTCCATGCCGGAGGTGAACTTGGGGCCACGGGTCAGCGTGAGTCGGACATGGACCTCGTCGCGCATGTCATTGGCCGCCAGCGTGCGTTTCAACTCGCTGATGATCCGATCGTGGTTGGGGATGTCGGTGAAGGCGAGGGCCAGCGCCGAACCATGCAGCCGATCCAGATGCTCCTTTAGACGGAAGATGCGGCCGTGGTAAAGCCGCAGTCCCTCCCAGACCGCATCGCCGCCCTGCACGGCGGAATCGAACGGGCTGATGCCGGCGTGATCGCGATGCACCAGGTTGCCATTGATGTTGACGATGAGATTGCGGTTGAGTTCGTTGAAAGTCTGTTTCATGCGGGGACTCTCCGTTATGCCTGCAACCTGTGGTCATGCAGGGCAGAATAGGGTTCCATGCACTGCCGGTACAGGGGTTCGAGGTGCGCCGGCAGATCACCGGCCGGTTCGTGAAAGGGCTGGAAGCCGGTGGACTTCCAGACCGCGTCGTACCAATGCCTGGCCCAGATGCCGTCCGTGACGCGCGGCCCGGCCGGCCAATGGAGCATGCGATCCGTAAACTGGATCCCCAGCGTCGCACACAATTTGTGCAGCAGGGCGCGCGGATTTTCCAGCAGATCGCGCGCGTCGATCACCGGCGGTACGCGGCCGGTCTCCTGGCGCACCCGGTCAAAGATCTCCTGCTGCTGCGGGAGTCCGGTGTCGGAGAGTGCCGGGTTCGGATATTTCGCGTCCAGCGACTTCAGCATCGCGCGCGGATCACGGATCAGGAAACAGTTGACCACCCGCGACAACCACTCGCGGCCCATGCCGGGCAGCAGGTGATGGGCCATATGCTTCTGATAGAAGATGGATTTTCCCTCCGGCACCGGGCCGGTGAGCCAGCCGGCGACCTTTCCCCAATCATTTTCCTGGCTGGCAATGACATCCTCCCGGCCGGGATGGGGCAGCCGTGTGAAAAGGAGGTAATGGGCGTAGAACGGCTCGTCGCAAACGAAGGTATCGGGCCGATTTTCAAACGCGCGCATGCACGCCGTGGAGATGTTCCGGGGTCCGGACCACATGGCGATGCGTAAAGGCGAGCCATAAGTCATAGGCTATAAGCTACAAGTGAAAAGCAAGAAGCAACAAGATGCACCATCAAACATCCTGGGCCCGGGATTCCATATTCGACATACGATATACGACATCCGCCATTCGCGGTATTTTCACCCGCCGCATTGACGCCACCGCCGCGCACACTGATCATGCCTGCCATGAATGTCCCTGTCGTCTCCCGCTTTGACCTGTTCGCCTGGGCCCTGTTTGCCGGAGGCCTGCTGCTGCTGTTGCCATTGAAGCTGCTGCCTTCATTGATTGCCGGACTGCTTGTGTATGCGCTGGTCAACGTGATGGTGCCCAACCTGAGCACCCCGCCGGCCATGGGCAAGGAGGGGCCGCGCCTGCTGGCCGTGGCATTGATTGCCAGCGCAGTTATTGCCCTGGTCATCCTGGCCTGTGTCGGCGTGGCGTCATTTCTTCGCCACAGTGGGGAAAACGTGCCGGCGTTGATTCAACGCATGGCGGAGATACTGGAAGGGTCGCGCGAACAACTGCCGGAATGGGTACTGCAATATTTGCCGGATGATGCCGAGGAAATGCGTCGCGCAATGGTGCACTGGTTGCGTGAGCATGCCTCGACGTTCCAGGTGGCCGGGGCGGAGCTGGGCCGGGCACTGGGCCATGTGCTGCTCGGCATGGTCGTCGGCGCATTGTTGTCCCTGGAGAGCGCTGTTTCCGATGGCGAAGGGGGCCCGCTGGCGGAGGCGTTCGCCGAGCGCGCCATCCGGCTCAGTCAGGCCTTCCGCCGCGTGGTGTTTGCCCAGTTCTGGATCTCCGCCATCAACACGGTTTTCACGGCCACCTACCTTGTCATCGTGCTGCCGTGGATGGGCATTGAGCTGCCATTCACGAAGACGCTGATCCTGATTACGTTCGTGGCCGGCTTGTTGCCGATCCTCGGCAACCTGATTTCGAACACGATCATTTTCATCGTCAGCCTGAGCCAGGGACTTTACGTGGCCATGGGGTCGCTGGCCTACCTGATCATAATTCACAAGCTGGAATACTTTCTGAACGTGCGCATCATCGGCGGACAGATCCACG
>CAYMXG010000197.1:0-5022 GCA_964394115.1 uncultured Enterobacteriaceae bacterium
CGGATCTGTTTGTCTCCATCCATGCCGATGCATTCCGGGATCGGCGCGTGCAGGGGTCCTCCGTGTACGTGCTTTCCGATCGCGGCGCCAGCAGTGAACATGCCCGCTGGCTGGCAGAACAGGAAAATGCCTCGGATCTCATCGGCGGCGTGAGCCTGGACGTGGAGGACGATGTGCTCGCTTCCGTGTTGCTGGACCTGTCCCAGACCGCGAGCCTGGAGGCGAGCATTGATGTCGCTGAGCGCGTGCTGCAGGGCCTGCGCAAGATCGGCAGGTTGCACAAGCATCGCGTCGAATCGGCGGGCTTCATGGTGCTGAAGTCCCCCGATATCCCCTCCATTCTTGTGGAGGCGGCCTACATCTCCAATCCGGACGAGGAGGCCAAGCTGCGCTCCACGCTCCATCAGCAAAAGATCGCCGATGCCATCCTCTCCGGACTGCGCGGCTATTTCACCGCCCGCGCGCCGGAAGGGTCGACGCTGGCCGCAATTCGACGCCATGTCATCGGCCGCGGCGACACATTGTCCGGCATCGCACAGCAGTACCGGGTCAGCCTGCATACCCTGCGCGAGTTGAACGGCATCAACGGCGATCAAATTCGCGTTGGCCAGGTATTAAGCATCCCTACTGCCGGCGACGGCTGATCCGCTTCGAATCCGCCCGACGGCGGATTTTGGTACTTTCCCCACGCTATCATGGTCCGATGTCATCGGACCCTTCGCCTCCCCGAATCTGGCGGCTGCCGCCGCTGCTGGCAAACCAGATCGCGGCCGGCGAGGTGGTCGAGCGCCCGGCATCCGTGGTCAAGGAACTGGTGGAGAACGCACTCGATGCAGGTGCCACGCGCATCAGCATCGAAATCCGGCGCGGCGGCCTGGAGCTGATCCGGGTCACCGATGACGGCCATGGCATCCATCCCGACGATCTGCGCCTCGCCCTCGATCGCCATGCCACCAGCAAGATAAGGAATGCCGGGGATCTCGCCGCCATCCGCAGTCTGGGGTTTCGCGGCGAGGCCCTGCCGAGCATTGCCTCCGTGGCGCGCCTGCGGATGGTGTCGCGCATTGCCGCGGAGTTCGCGGGCCGGGAATTGGAGAGCAGCCCGGGTGCGCCGCTGGCAGAGATCCGTCCCGCCGCCCATCCAGTCGGCACCACGGTGGAGGTGGGCGCGCTGTTTCACCAGGTGCCGGCACGGCGCCGGTTCCTGCGTGCGGAGCAGACGGAATACCTGCACGTGCTGGACATCGCGCGCCGGCTGGCACTCAGCCGCGCCGGGTTGTCACTGGGGCTGATGCACGATGATCGGCGCGTGCTGAATGCTCCCGCCGGGGGCGATCCGCGCCGGCGCTTGCAGCTGATACTGGGCCGGAGCCTGGAGGCGGCGGCACGGGGGATTGAATACGCCGCATCCGGCATGCGACTCACGGGCTGGATCTGCGCGCCGGAGTTTCATCGCAGCCAGTCCGATCTCCAGTTCCTGTTTCTGAATGGCCGCGTGGTGCGCGACCGTCAACTGAGTCATGCGGTGCGCGCGGCCTATGCCGATCGCATTCCCCCGGGCCGCTATCCCGCCTGCGTTTTGCACCTGGAGCTCGACCCGGCTGCCGCGGACGTCAACGTGCATCCCACCAAGCACGAAGTGCGATTCCGTCATGCCCGGGATGTGCATGATTTCGTCCAGTCAAGCCTCGGTAACGCGCTCGGCACCGGCATGTCCGGCAGTGCCGTGGCCGAGTCGCCCGGTGCGTGGGTTGCCAGTGCTGTTTCCACGCAGACCCGTGCCCCGTTCGGTCAGCCGTGGCGGCCTGGCAGGCACTCAACGGCACCGGCAATGCCCCCGCCGACGGAGACGCCGCTTTGCCTGTTGGTGGCTGGGCGTTACCTGGTCACGGAGCGGGATGGGCAAGTCGTTCTGGCGGATGGATTGATGTTGTGCCGGACCTGGTTTCGCCGGCAATTGGCGGAAGAGTTGGGCCAAGGTGAAATCCGCCGCCGGCCGCTGCTGGTGCCGGTCCAGGTCCCGGTCACCGGGCGCGAGGCCGGACGCATCGAAACCCAATCCGCGCACATCGCCGGCAGCGGTTATCTGCTGCAGCGGGTGGGGCCTGTGGAAATCATGGTGCGCGAGTTTCCCGCCCTGCTGGTGGACTGCCCGTTGTTACCGATGGTGCGTGCGCTCGTGCCGGTGTGGGCGACGACGCCAACTGCAACCCTGGATGCATTGCTGGACGCCGTGGTCGCTGCGTTGCCGGAATCCACGCCCCGGGAAGTGGGCACGTCAGCCCTGATGAACATGCTTGTGTCGCTCGCCGCCCAATCGCCGGGTGCGGCGGGTCTCTGGCGCACGCTGGATCCACGGGCGCTGGATACGCTGTTGAAAGGAGGCAGGCCGGGTGGCTGAGCCGGAGATCATATTTCTGATGGGCCCCACCGCCAGTGGCAAATCGGACCTCGCGCTGGCAGTGGCCGAGCGATTGCCGGTGGAAATCATCAGCGTGGACTCGGCCATGGTTTACCGCGGCCTTGACATCGGCACCGCAAAGCCCGCGCCCGCTTTGCGCGCCGCGGTGCCCCATCATCTCATTGATATATGCGATGCAGCGGAGGTCTATTCGGCCGGACGGTTTCGCAACGATGCCCTGGCATTAATCGGCGAGGTCGTGGCGCGCGGCAGGGTGCCCCTGCTGGCGGGGGGCACCGGTCTTTATTTCCGCAGCCTGCAACAGGGCATTGCCCGGCTGCCCGCGGCAGACCCCGCGGTGCGCGCCCGGATCGAGGCAGAGGCAAAGGCCGCGGGATGGGCCGCGCTGCATGACCAATTGCGGGAGGTTGACGCGGAGGCGGCGGCGCGCATTCATGTCACGGACCCGCAACGCATTCAACGCGCGCTGGAGGTGTATCGGCTCACCGGACGCAGCCTGTCCTCCCACCTGGCAGAGCAGGGCGGTGCGCCGCTGGCCGGCCGCATTCACAAGTTCGTGCTGAATTTCTCCGACCGCAACCGCCTGCATGATCGGATCGCCGTGCGGTTTCAGGCCATGTTGGAACAGGGCCTGCTGGAGGAGGCCCGGGGGTTGTACCAGCGCGGCGATCTCCAATCCACGCATCCTTCCATGCGCTTGGTGGGATATCGCCAGTGCTGGCAATATCTGTCCGGTGAGATCCGGCTGAAACAATTGCCGGACAAGGGCATCGCCGCGACCCGGCAACTGGCCCGGCGGCAGTTGACCTGGTTACGACAGGAACCCGGTGCCAGGTGGCTGGAGGCCGGGGAGACTGGCAACCTGGATAAGGTCTTGAAAAGTCTGCAACTAACACCCATATAAACAGTCAGAATGGAAACGGACGCCTGCAAAGGGCGCCACCGGTGGTACCCCTGTGAAATTGTGCGGGTGTTCCTTATATACTCGGGCAGGTCACGGACGCTGCCCGGGTGGGAATGCCCGCGCAATAACTATTAAAAAAGATATAAAAAAGGAGAACCGACAATGAGCAAGGGTCACACTCTCCAGGACCCCTTCCTGAATGCGTTGCGCAAGGAACGGATCCCCGTCTCCGTCTACCTGGTCAATGGCATCAAGTTGCAAGGGCAGGTTGAATCCTTCGATCAGTTCGTGGTGCTGCTGCGGAATTCCGTCAGCCAGCTGGTGTACAAGCACGCCATCTCAACCATCGTCCCCGCGCGCAATGTCAAGTTGCCGCGGGCGGAAGACGATGGCGGGGAAGACTGACACCCCCGACGTTGGCGCGACGTTCAGTTTCTGCCACTGACCAGCGCGGCGTCGCCGCCGTACTGGTGCACTGCAATTTCCGCAGTCCCCGCTTTAACGAAGAACTGGAGGAATTCCGGCTGCTGTGCACGTCCGCCGGTGTACGCGTCGCCGCCGTCATCACCGGCACGCGCCAGATCCCGGATGCCCGGTTCTTTGTCGGCAGCGGCAAGGTCCTCGAGATCACCGCGGCGGTGAAGGAACACGGCGCGGAGCTCATCATCTTCAACCACGAATTAAGCCCGGGCCAGGAACGCAACGTGGAGAAGGAGTGCGGCTGCCGGGTCGTGGACCGCATCGGCCTCATCCTCGATATCTTTGCCCAGCGCGCGCGCAGCTATGAAGGCAAGCTGCAGGTGGAGCTGGCACAACTGCAGCGGCTGGCCACGCGGCTGGTGCGCGGCTGGACCCACCTGGAACGCCAGCGTGGCGGTATCGGCCTGCGCGGACCGGGTGAGACACAATTGGAAATCGATCGCCGGCTCATCGGCAAACGCATCAAGACCATCAACGAGCGCCTCGAGAAGGTGCGCCGGCAGCGCCGGCAGAGCCGGCGCCAGCGCGGCCGCACCGGCACGCCGCTGGTGTCGCTGGTGGGTTATACCAATGCCGGCAAATCCACGCTGTTCAACCGCCTGAGCGGCGCCGAGGTCTACGTCGCTGATCAACTGTTCGCGACCCTGGATCCCACGTTGCGGCGCATTCGCGTTCCGCCCGAACGCCGCGTCATCCTCAGTGACACGGTCGGATTTATCCGCCATCTGCCCCATGACCTGGTGGAATCCTTCCGGGCGACACTGGACGACGTGCGCGAGGCCGACCTTTTATTGCATGTGGTGGATGCCAATGCCGATCAACGCGCGGCGCAGATCGAGCAGGTGAACCAGGTCATCGACGAGATCGGCGCCGAACGCATCCCGCAGATCATGGTTTACAACAAGATCGATCTGAATCCGCAACTGGAGCCGCGCGTCGACGATGAAGGCGAGGGGCCGCCGGTGGCCTGGGTGTCAGCGCACACCGGCGCCGGAGTCGAGGCGCTGAAGGAACTGATGGGCACGCTGCTACGGCCGCTGCCGGAAAACTGCGAATTGCGCCTGCCGCCCACGGCAGGGGCATTGCGTTCAAAGTTGTTCCAGTTCGGGGCGGTATCCAGCGAGGCCGCGGATGAGAAGGGTGGCTGGGTCATGCAGGTCGAGATCGATGGGCGGTCGCTGCGCCATCTCGCCCGTGAACAGGGCATTGAGCTCGA
>CAYMXG010000198.1:0-2227 GCA_964394115.1 uncultured Enterobacteriaceae bacterium
GCGACACAGTCACCCGGTTGCAACTCCCAACCCAGGATCTCGTATTTTTCCCGCTGCTTGTGAATGGGCGGGCATTCCGGAAGATCGGCGTTCATCATCCGGCGGCCTTCCGGCGTGTCCGGCAGCACCGGACGATAGCGTTCATTCCACAGGTGCGATCCCTTGACGTACTCCACCGCCCCGGTCTGCATGGTCACCGGATCCAGCGCCACCCAGATGGTCAACACCTGATTACCCAGGATCGGCCAGTGCGGCAGATCCTGATGCCACTTGGTCGGATTGGAGGTGCCCGGTTCCTTGACCAGCAGGTGGTCAAACAGAAAATTGATCTTGTTTGAGCGCAGCAGTTGACCAGCCACGGCCGCGGCCGGCGATTGCAGGATAAAGGCGCGGATATCGGGCTCCTGGCGCCAGAGAAACAGGTCCGACACAAACCGGCCGCCCTTCCCCTGGGCGGTAAATTCCATCCGCCCCGACGTGCCCCGGCCGGCAACGACCCGGTCGGCCGCCGGCCGCAGGCGATTCAGCCAGCCATCATCGAAAACCCCGCGCAGGCACACCGCCCCATCGCGCCAGAACTGCTGGATTTCCTGTTCCGAAACACGTCCTTCCGCCGGCATCGCTTTTGCAGTTGCAGTGGACACGCAGGCCACCGTTACTGGTAGTTATAACTGAGCGTCACGCCAAACCAGCGCGGCTTGCCGTAATAATCCTCGTTGCAGCCACACAAGGTCGCCAGGTCATAGCCGATGACGCCATACTTTGCGTCGCCGACATTGTTGACGAAGCCCGCCAGCGTCCAGCGATCATCCGCGGTCGTGTAGCTGACGCGGAAATTGCCGACCACGTAGTCGTCGTATTTCTGGGAGTCAAAGTTGCGGATGTTGTAGTAAAAGCGATCCGAGTAATTGAAGTCGCCCTGCAACGCCAGCTTGCCGCCGAAGGCCGGCCATTCATACCGGGCCAGGCCCGCAAACTGCAACGGCGGGGCAAAGCTTGGCTCCACGTCCACCAGCAGCGTCGGCGCCAGTTCCAGGTCCTTCACCTCGGCATCGAAGTAAGCCATGCTCAGCATCAGGTCGAGGCCTTCCGTCGGCTGCATGATCAACTCCCATTCCGTGCCGATGGTCGTGGCATCGTTGTTGGAAACCGTACCCGAGGACTGCACGAACAGAAACGCCTGGTAGTCCTTGTAATCGTAGTAGTAGACGCTGCCATTCAGGCGCGCCAAGCCCCCGAACAACGTCGCCTTCACACCGCCTTCGTAATTGGTCAGCACCTCTTCCTTGTAGTTGATTTCGTCCGGGTCCAGCCGCGGCGAACCGTCCTGGATCTGGGCGTTATAGCTGCCCGCCTTCACGCCGCGGTTGACGCCGAAATAGAGCAACAGGTCGTCGCTGGGCTTCCAGTCCATCTGCAATTTCCCGGCCCACAGCGTCTTGCCGGAACTGTCCTCATACGCCAGGTTACCCAGGCTGTCGATGGGCAACGAGAACGGCGAGACCTCGGTGTCAATTTCGCTGTCACTGAAATTCACGAACGCGGGGGAAGTGAACTGGTAATCCTTCTCCTCCTGGATCACGCGCACACCGGCGGTGAACATCCACTGGTCGGTGAGGTCGTATTCGATCTGGCCGAAACCTGAGTAGGAATTGGTCTCGAGGTCAATGAATCCGTTTGCATCCAGCCCGGCGAGGGGGGCCACCACACCCGGGGCCACGAATCCAAACAATGGTGAGCTGGCCGGCAGGGCCAGACCGTTTGTGGACTTGTTGTCAATCATCAGATAATAAAAACCCGCCACCCAGCGGCTGCGTTCAAGTTCACCGTTGAGACGCACTTCCTGGGAAAACTGCTTGGTCTCCGCCTCCGCCTGATAGATGGATTGCGGCACCGGGGCCGCATCCACATCCATGAGCACGGTCTTGTCGAAGTCCTTGTAATCCGATACCGACGTCAGCGTGGCAAAACTGAGATCCCAGGTGAATTTCCCGGTCACACCCCAGCTTTCAAATTTGTCGAGGTCGTCATAGGCAAAATCGGCATTGAAATCATTACCGGAGCCATCCGGGTCCAGGTAGCCGAACAAGTCGCCGCCGGGCACGGGCCGCGTACCGTCTTCCACACCCGCCGGACCCAGCACCAGGATCCCGGGAAAGTTGGGATTCTCGCCGTCCACGAACGGCAGCGGTGTGCAGCCGGCGACGCCGATGGTGATGGCCTCGCA
>CAYMXG010000198.1:2327-5021 GCA_964394115.1 uncultured Enterobacteriaceae bacterium
GTGGATTGAGGGCCCTTCGCGATTTCCACCCGATCAATGTCAAACAGGGCGAAGCTTTGCCCCTGCCCCATGGCGATGTAGCCCTCGTCCACGTACACCGCAACCGGTGACTCCACCGAATCGGCAAAGTCGTTTTGCGTCACACCGCGAATGGTGAACAACGAGGTCTGACCACCGATGCTGCCGGCAATATGTACACCGGGAGTCATGCTGGCTATCTCGGTGCTGTTAGTGAAACCGAGGGCTTCCATCTGCTCCCCGGTGAACGCGGTAATGGATATGCCCACGTCCTGCAATGACTGTTCGCGCTTTTGCGCGGTGACAATCACTTCTTCCAGCACACCTTGGGCCCATGCGCCCGGACTGAGTGGAAGTCCCACCGCGGCCAGTATCAGAACCAGGCCGCTGCGCGTGATCAGGCTCGCTTGCCGACGCGTTGCTGTATTCATTGCTGCACCCCCTGAAGAAGTTTCCGGTTACCGACCGGAGGCAGATATCCATCCCCGAGACCCGGGAAAATGCCCTACACTATGCCTCAAATTGAAAGTCACTTGAATCTTTATGGACGTTTTATGCAAATTTACGCGACATCATTTTAAGTGTCAAACAATAATGCAGCCGGCTCATTTCCCCGTGGCGCCCAGGCAACAGCCAGGTCCGGAGGGGATTTCTGGCAAACTCCGCCCATGGAACCCGGTGCAATGAAATTCATGGCAGGCCGCATGCCGGTCCCCGGCGCTGTACGCCATCATGTGGTGGCCGTACTGCTGCCATGGCTCCTGTCTTTATCCGGCGCGCAGGCCGGCGCCGAACCCGCGGCGCAATGCCGGCCCGTCATCGAAGCCCGCGCCGATCAAGGCTGGTTTCGCGTGCGTCCGCACGTGGATGCGTTCACCCATTGCACACTGTCGCGGGAGGAACTGAAGTCACTGCTGCAGGAATTTATCAGGCGGCCGGAATCCCCCGCGACTCCGTATCACGCGCTGTTTCTGGGGCGACTGGTGGATCACCCCTGGCTGTCCCGCTATCTGGCCGAACAGGCATTGGAAGATACGAATTGGGACCCCGTGCGTGGATTGCCCCGCGACGGGGACATCAATGCCTTTGTCCACGCGGTCCTGACTTCAGCGGAGACCATTGCCCTGCTCCAGTCCCTATTCGAGGGTACCGGCTACAAGGTCATCGGCGTGTCAGTGGAAAAGATCCTGGTGGCGCCGGCCAACAGTATTACCTGGCTGGAATCCTCCGGCACCGCGCTGGTTCCATTTGATGCACTTACCCATGTCACGCTTTCAGCGGGCCCGATTTCAGCACCCGGCACCGGAGTACTGGATAGAGAATCAATGACACGAGAACCGCAGTCAGGGCCTCAACCGGAATGACCGCATCCAGCACATGACGTGACAGCACATAGGAAACACCCAACGTCACCACGCCGGCAAAATTTACCGGCTCCGCACCAAAACGCACGATGTCCTGTTGTTTCAGCCATGGCCGGGCGATGAAGTAATCCGCCAGCATGATGCCGGCGAAACTGGTAGTCAGGATCCCGAGGATCACCAGGAAGGCGTTGAACCACACGAGTATGTCGCCTACAAGGAACAACAGCGCCAGCGCGTTCGCCAGCAGGATGAACACGAAACGCCCCGGTCGCCAGCCCAGCAGTGCATCAAACATGTTCGCCAGCGACAGCGAACTGCTGTAGGCATTGACCACCTGGGCCTTGGACTGGGCCGCCACCATCAGCAGAGTGCCCAGGACGCCACCGAAGACGATGAACGCAGCCGCCACCCGGTCCGGATTCTCCACGGCGATGGCGCGCGCCTCCGCCACCGGCACTCCCACCACGTTCACGTAATAGTCCACCAACGCGGGCATGCCGGCGAACATGATCACGGCGCCCAGAAAGACCATGATGACATCCAGGAACAGGTTGCCGAGAAACGCGGCAATGCCGATGTCCGCCGATGTGCGCGCGTAGCGGCCCAGGTCCGCGTTCAACAGTGCCAGGGCCCCAGCCGACCCGGAGAGGATATTCACCGCAAATATGTACGCCTGCAGCGGCGACTCCGCACCGAGCTGCCGTAAAGTCTCCGGCGCCAGTTGCGGCCCGAAGGTGGTCACGGCGACCCAGCCCTGCCCTGACGCACCCACGATCTTCACCATCATGTAAAACAAGACAACGAGGAATCCCACCAGCATCACCGAGGACACCCGCGTCACGGCATTGAACCCGTACGTGGTCAGCAACACCCAGCAGGCGGTGAGCAAGCCATAGATGATGATCTGATTCGACAGCGAGTCATCGAGTTCGAAATAGAACAGGAACCCTTTGTACAGGAGCACGTTCTCGGCGGCGATGAATCCGATGATCATGAAGCCGAAGATGGATGCGGTGAGAACCGACCCGCGCACGCCGAAGCCGTACATGCGCGACATCAGGCTGCTGGCCAGACCGGAATGATGGGCCACATGGCCCACGCCCCAGCCCAGCAGTGCGCCGGCGAGCGCCACCGTGATCCCGGCGAGCATGCCGATGTAGAGTCCTGCGGCGAAGGTAATCATCGCACCGATGTACAACTGGATCAGCGTGGTCACGATCCCCACCGTGTTCCACGATAAATCCAGCCAGGAATGCCGTTGCGCGTCCGGCACCCGCTCCAGCGCGTGGTCTTCGATGACTTCCTGAATTGA
>CAYMXG010000199.1:0-2854 GCA_964394115.1 uncultured Enterobacteriaceae bacterium
TGTTTGCAGCATTCCGTGGTATTACCCTTGTGCAGCTCGCTTTGCAGTTCCATGTCGGGAATGTGTTTGGTCAGGCCATCACTGCAAAGCAGGTAGCGATCGCCGCGTTCCATTTCCTGGATGCCCATGTCCAGGTGCAATTCATCCATGGCACCGACGGCGCGCGTGATCATGTTTCCATGCGGGTGTGACTGGGCTTCTTCGCGCGAAATCAGGCCCTGCTCAATATACAACTCCACCTGCGAATGGTCCGTGGTAATGCGCGAAAGCGCGCCACCCCGCAGGCGATACAGGCGGCTGTCGCCAACCCACATGTAAACACAATACCGATCAAAGGTGAGCAATATGACCAGCGTGCTGCCAATGGTGATGCGCTTGGCGGATTCCTTGGCCTTCTCCAGCAGGCGCGCATTGACCTCGACGATTCGGTCCTCAATGTCATCGATGCAACGGGTTAACGTCGTGCCTTCGTGCACCTTGCGCAAGGTTTCCACGATCATCTGGCTGGCCACGTCACCCTTGGCGTGACCGCCCATGCCATCGGCCACTGCCCACAGGCCCATTTCCGGCCGCACCAGCATGGAGTCCTCATTGTGACGCCGCACCTTGCCGGTATCGCTGATGCCGTGAGAGGCCCAGCTCATTCTGCCTGCCTTGTTGGGACTGGGCACGGACATGGCCTCAACCCACCTCGTGGGTGAAAGTGACAACTTCCGTGGGATTCTCGCTGAATCCCTTGCCCAGGCTGATGCGGCCGTTGCCATGCAGCGGCATTTCCTCGCGCCGGAGGAAAGCCTCCTCGCCTGGCTCTATCAGCACGTGGGTGCCATTGGTGCTCTGGTCAACGATGAAGAATTTGTCGCGCCGCAATTCAATCTTTACATGCTGCCGTGACGCCAGTTTCTCGTCGATGGGCAGGTCACAGCCCTGGCTGCGCCCCATGATCAATATCGACTTGTCCTTGTTTACTTCGACTACCTGGTCTTTGTACTGGACCTTCAATCGCGCCTGCTGCTTGTGCTCATCCTGCAGCAGGCCCGTGGCCATGCGCGTGACGTCCTCTTCCTGCCAGATAATCTCGAAGATCTTGATCTCTTCCTTTTTCCCCTTGATCGGGGCGTGGTCGACGAAACGGGTGCTGGCGCGCAGCATGGGCGGCAGCAGGGCAACCGTGGATTCAGTTGTGATGATCTGGCCGCCCTTGGCCTGGGCCGCCATTCTCGCGGCGACATTGACGGCATCCCCGAAGACGTCACCACCCTCAAGTATGGCCGGGCCGAAGTGCGTGCCGACGCGTATCTTGATGACTGTAGTCTCGCCGCCGGTGCCCTCGGTAATGTCTTCGAGCAGCACCTCGTGCATTTCGCACGCAGCCTCGGCGGCATCCTTGGCCGTGGGGAAGGTACACATGATTTCGTCGCCGATGGTCTTGATGACCGTGCCGCTGTGATTCCGGGTGACTTCGGACAGGGATTCCAGGCACTCCGCGACCTTTACCCGGGCGGTGGCATCACCCAATGTCTCAAATAGCTTGGTGCTGCCACTGACGTCAGCGAACAAAATGGCCAGATTTACGGTCTTAGATGCCATAGGGGTCTTCTAATGCTGGGCCTCGGCCGGATACTCACATGTTTTAGCCGATTGTTATCATACTTCATTATTCCTAAAGGAAAAATAACTGATCCGTACCCGGTCCCGGGTTAATTGTAGTTGCACAGGACCATGTGTAGCATTGAATTTAGAGCACATCCTCACCTGCCAGGCCCGGAACCGCGAACCAAAGGAGTCCACCGCTTTATGAGATTCAAGCCCGTTGTTCTTGCCCTCACTGCCGCCGCCGTCATCGCAACATTGGCCCAATCCACGCTGGCATTCTCGCTGAAGGAACTGCTCGGCATGGAAGACGAAGCGACCACCACAGAGCAGCCTAAAGGCGAACTGATGGAAACTCCGGTCCCCGAAACGCCTGCGGCCGGGGTAGAAACCGGGCAAGATTGGGGCAAGCCCAGCGGCGCCGTGACGAAAACCCCGTTCGAGCTTTCCGGGTTGCAACGCATCCTCGAGAATGTTGACTCCGGTCAGCGTGCCGCGGTCCTGGCGGATGAGGCGACATTTAAACGCTTTGTCCAGAGTGAGACTGATGCAGCATCCCTGCTCCAGGCGGCCAGGGCCAATAATCTCCAGCAGGATCCGGATGTTACCTTCCTGATGCAGCGGGGATCCGAAAACATCCTGCGCGAGGTTTATCTCAATCGGCTGGTCACCAGCAAGATCCCCGCAGGCTTCCCCACCGAAGAGCAAATGCGGCAGTACTTTGAGCAAAACAAGGCAAAGCTCGTGATCCCGGAGCGGGTCCAGGCCTGGCAGATCTTTTTCCCGATTGAAAAAAATGCCGACGCGAAGGCCAAGGCAGCAGTGGGTCAAAAGGCCGACGCCGTTGCCCGCGACGTGGCTCAAAACAAGATCACTTTTGCGGAAGCGGCACAGAAATATTCAGGCCACGAGGCGAGCCGGCAAAAAGGCGGGGACATGGGGCCCGTATCCGTGAGTGATCTGAAACCCGAGATTAAACAGGCGCTTCTCGCGCTGCCTGAGGGCCAGGTCAGTAGCCCCCTGAAAACTGATGCCGGGGTGCATATTGTCAAGCGTGGGGCCAGGACCGCGGCCCAGCCACTGGAATATGAAGCCATCAAAGACCAGATCCGCCCCTTGATGTTAAAGCAGGCGAATGCGCAACTGCGCAATGCCATCCTGAAACAGGCCAGGGAAACCTACCCGGTTGAAGTAGACGCGAAAAAGGTCGAAGAATTCAGGTTGCGGCTGCGCACTGACCTGGCGCCCGCCAGTGGAAAAG
>CAYMXG010000199.1:2954-5006 GCA_964394115.1 uncultured Enterobacteriaceae bacterium
TGTTGGTATAGTTTCAAACTGGCGTTTGGTGTGCGCACCATTCGCCGTGGGCGTGGACGCCTGACTGTTTGGGCAGGCGGCACAGGGGGAAATAAGCAACTAATTTATAAAGAGAATTCGTTGCTCCACACAAAAGAATTCCAAGCGGTATCAAACATCGCACCCATGGCAAGTGGCCTGCGGCTGTTTCTGCTCCTTTTCGCCGGCGTGGCGCAGGCTGGCCCGCTGGGCCTGCCTGACTCTGCCCGTCCCGGGGCCATGCGTCCGGCGGACGTGGGCAAGTCCGACCTGCCCAAGCGGGAGGCGATGCCAGGAATTGAAATCCCCCCCGTCATTGATCGTCCGCTGCGCATTGAAGAAGGCCCGCGCATCATCGTCCAACAGTTCGACCTTATCGACGCGCAGGACCTGCCTGAATACGGCATCCAGCTCGAGGAAGTGCGCGCGCGATTGGAGGAAAAGCGCCTGCAAAAGCCGGACGGATTTACCATCGGCGAACTGACGGAAGTGGCGGAGATCGTCACCGATTATTATCGCGAAAACGGATTGATCCTGGCGCAGGCCGTGATCCCGGTTCAGAACGTGGATAGCGGCACTGTCACCATCCAGGTCTTCGAAGGCCGATTGGGGCGTGTCATCCCCGAAGGTAATCAGAGCTACGACGACGTTGTCCTGCAGGGGCCGTTCAAGAATCTCATTGGCCAGCCCGTAACCAAAGCCGCAGTGGAACATGCGCTGTTGCAACTCACGGACTTTCCGGGGCTGACCGTGCTCGGCATCTTCCAGCCGGGCCAGTTGGTGGGGACCGCCGATATTGTGTTGCGAGTCCAGGAAGAGAAGCGTTTCGATTTTTCCTATCGCGCGGACAACCATGGCTTGCAGGATACCGGCCGTGTCCGCTTCCGCCCGGAATTGGTTTGGAACAACATCACCGATGGCGCGGACAAACTGACGGTCACCTTCCAACAGACCTACAACCCGAAGAACAACCTTTACCAATCGTATGAGTATGAGCGTTATATAAACTGGGGTGTCAATGCCGGGCTGTTCATGAATGACAACGACTTCGATGTCGGTGGCGCGTTGGCGCGCCAGCAGATTTCAGGTGAAACCGAGATGATAGGCGGCTGGCTCGAGAAGACATGGATACGCGGCCGGCAGTTCAACTTTTCCACCAAAGCCGAGTTGAATCATGAGGAGTCGCGCACCTTCTCGCGCAAACGCCTGAGCAACGAGGATGCCCTGAGTGTCCTTTCCATCGAAGCCGCGATGGACCAGGTGGACAATCGCTTCAAGGGCATCAACTTTGTGACCGTGGAGTACAGTCGCGGTATAGATAATTTCTTCGGCTCCATGGGGTCCGCCGGGGAAGCGGAACTATTACCCACCGGTTCCAGGCCCAGCCGTCAGGGTGGCAGCAGGACCTTTGCCTCAGGTCAATTTGACAAGGTATTCGTGACGGCGTCACGCCTGCAGACGGTAACCAAGAGAATTTCGCTGCTGGCGCGTGGCGAGTACCAATGGAGCAACGAATTACTGGTCCCGATGGAACAGTATTCGGTAGGCGGTCCCGACAACGTGCGTGCGTATGGGTCAGCGGAGGTCCTGCTTGATCATGCCCTGCTCATGTCGGCGGAAATTATTCACCCGATGCCGTTTATCACGGATGTGCAGGCGTTCGGAAACCGGACCTGGGGTGAACTGCTCCAGTTATCCGTTTTCTACGACCATGTGATCGGGAACCTGAATGATCCCCTGGACAGCCAGCCCCAAGGCTATATCAATATAAGAGGTTGGGGATTCCAGGGCAGGTTTACGCTGCCCGGTTCCATTGAAGCGCGCATCATGTCCGCCTGGCCGGTTGGCGTGCAGCCGGTAAATGAGCGCCGCCCGCAACTGTGGGGTGACGTGACGTACCGGTTTTGAACACTGGACCCCGGCCCCCCGCTTTCGCGGGGGTGACGAATCAGGTACCGGGGTGGCAAATTAGGTGCCGAGGGTGACACAGTCGTCATACCGGCGAAAGCCGGTATCCAGGCGATGCTTATTGGA
>CAYMXG010000200.1:0-1956 GCA_964394115.1 uncultured Enterobacteriaceae bacterium
CCGAGTAGATAACCGCCATGTAGACGAACATCAGCAGGAATTCGCCGCCGGCGGGCAGACCCAGGTTCAGCATTTGCTTCCAGACCACAGGCCGCGGCCGGATCTGCGTCCCGTCCCACGCCACGTAATGCTCGAGGCGCACGAAATACCACACCATCATCACGACGCCGATGACAACAGAAAGCGTCGTGGCGAGACCGGCGCCCGCCGCACCCATGGGATGCCCGGTGACCCAGCCGGCGATCAACACCGGCGCCAGGATCACATTCGCCAGCACCGTGATCAGCTGCACGATCATGGTAGGCTTCACGACTCCGGTGCCGCGCAATGCGGCGCCCATGGCCGCCAGCGCGAATTGCAGCGCCATGCCGGGGATGTACCAGCGCAGGTAGTCCATGCCGAACGCCATGGCCTCGATCTCCACGCCGATGGTGTGCAGGTACTTCTCGCCCAGGGTGTAGCCGCCAAGCAATGTCAGCGCCCCACACACCGCCGAGAGGGTTATGCTCTGGTTAAAGACCAGGTTCGCGCGCGCCTGATCCTTGCGGCCAACGGCCGGGGCAATGAGCGCCACAGTGCCCACGCTCAACATCTGTGTCAGCGCGAGCACCACGAAGGTAAGACTGCCGGCCGCACTGACCCCCGCCAGCACCGTGCCACCCAGTTGCGCGACAAAGTAGATGTCCACGAGGTAGTACAGTGTCTGCACCGCCATGCCCACGGCAATGGGCACGGACTGCGTGATCAGGTGACGGGGGACGGAGCCTTGGGTGAGGTCTTGCATGGGGAGCGCATGTTAACGGATCGGCTCAGGTGGGCAGAGAGCAGGAGCCTGGAAGGGCAGGGGCCAAGGATGGTGGCCACCCCACGAATTCAAGCGCTATCGGGACGCCGATTTTTTTGCGCCTGTTACCCCGACCATCCGAAAGTCTGCCTTGCTCGTCCCGCAGTCGGGGCATTTCCTCCCTCGCCGTACCAGGGGTCATGCCTTCGTCGGGCAATCCCAGGCATTCGGAGTAGACAAACCCGCACACGGGGCATTATCGATGCGTATTAGTTAGGGACCAATGCAAGCGCTTTTCTCGTCACGGCCATGCATTTCTACTTCTTCGGCCTGTTCATCATCGTCGTGCACTTCAACTTCGTGCTTGCGGTGGCAAAGGTGTTGAAGCTCGACCTCGCCGAGGTCATCGTGGACTCCGGGGCGGCACTGGTGGGTGCGGCGCTGACTGCGGCCATTGCCACTTCCCAGGGCTGGCGCAAACTCCTGACGCCGGGCATCCTGTGCGGCATATTCGGCTACGCCATCGGCACGTTCATCGGCGTGGCCATCACGAAATTCCTGAGGTGAAAGGCCAGGGCGGGATGACCACGAACGCCACAATTCGCTTACAACAGATCATCGTCAGTCTGTTGCTGCTGACCTGCGTGCCGTGCGCAGCGTCCGCAGCCGGCATCGGCGACGTGGCCCCGGACTGGACGCTGAAATCCACGGCAGGAGAGCCCCTCCAGTTTTACGCGGACAGCAGGGACCAGGTCTCGGTCGTGCTGTTCTGGGCCACGTGGTGTCCGTTCTGCCGCAAATTGATGCCGCACATCCAGACCGTCGCTGATGAATTCAAGGGACAGCCGGTGCGCTTCTATGCGCTGAACGTGTGGGAGGATGCGGATCCGGTGGCCTATCTCAGGGAGCACGGCTTTGCGTTTTCGTTGTTACTGGCTGCCGAGCCTGCCGCTGCTGCCTATGGTGTCAAGGGGACACCCGGGTTGTTCATCGTCGATAAGACGCACACTATTCGGTACCTGCGCGTGTCCGGCGAGGATGATCTGGATGTGGAGATTGCGTTGCGCGAAACGATTAATGCCGCTCTTGCAGAAACTCGGCGAAAGTCTGTTCCGTAACTGATCGCAATCGCGAAATTATTTTTACTGGATTCCGGCCTTCGCCGGAATGAC
>CAYMXG010000200.1:1966-4976 GCA_964394115.1 uncultured Enterobacteriaceae bacterium
GGAGTAACGTCGGGGGATGTCTCAATAAGATTCCTCGCTGCGCTCGGAATGACAGACTGCGCTCGGAATGACAAAGCGCGAGACGATTATTTCCCCGCCTCGGCCATGATGACCTTGTAGAGGGTCTGGTACTGGCGCTGCAGGATCTGCCCGAACAGTGGGTCGGCATTGGTGGCGAATTGCTTCTCCAGTTGCATCCAGTCGCTGTTGTCCAGCACCTTCGCCGCCGCCGGGATCAGTTCATTCTCTTCCTTGTTGATATGCTCACGGTATTGCCCCAGGTAATCGCGAAATGCCTTCACGATCCGGTTGCGTGGCGTGACCGCATTGCCCTGCAATTCAGTGACCAGTTCCTGCAGGGATTCCGAAGTCTCTCCCATGCTGACATGCTCGCTGTATAACTGGTCCACTTTGCCAGCCAATGCCGGCGTCTTTTTTTTCAGCAACGCAAAGATCTGATCTTCCAGCGGGTGATGGTAAAGGTCGGGATAGTTGACGAAGTAGTGCATCACGTCGGCAAGCAGCGGCAGGTTGGTGAAATCCCCCGTATCGAAATGATCGGTCTCCTGCTCAATGATACGAAGCAATTGCTCGGTGTTGCGGTGGTCCAGATGGATCCGATCAATGACGGTGTTCATGTCCGGCACCTCCCGCTGGTCGCTTGGGCAATAATTGCATCATCTAACATGCGCCCGTGTGTTGACGCAGGTCAACGGTAATAACCGCAACAAAATCAACGCCCAATCAAGGCGACCGGCTGTATATCGCGCGTCACCATGACTGAAGCTGCCGCTTTGCATTCCGGGGTCTGGATTCAGGGTTGACCTTTGGCGGTGCTCGGCGAATATTACCCGGCGCATGACTCAATCACAGGAGGGGAACCATGGAGATCCGGACGGTGGAGGCGGGTCGGGGCGCGGGGTGGCTCGGCGATGGATTTGATTACTTCAAGCGCAGCGCGGGTGCGTGGATCGCCATTACCGTGGTGATATTTGTGATCTTCATTGCGCTGAACTTTATCCCGGTCATCGGCGGTCTCGCCGGTCAGTTGCTGGGGCCGGTATTCAGCGCCGGTATCCTCCTTGGCTGCAAAAGCATGGATGAAGGGGGGGAGATGGAACTGGGTCATCTGTTCAAGGCCTTTTCCCTCAATCCCGGGCCATTGATTGTCGTCGGCGCCCTGTATGTGGCTGCCATGATCATACTCGGGATCTTCATGGTGATACTGGCGTTCGTCCTGTTGGGCGGGATGGACACCATCACTCAACTCATGAACCAGGACGCCACGGGCCTGTTGCAAAATCTGCCCATGCTGCTGGTGGTCATGTTGGTGGGCCTGGGTCTGTATGTGCCGGTGTTGATGGGATTGTGGTTTGCGCCGGCGCTGGTGGCGCTGGGCGGAATGTCCGTCCAGGATGCGGTGAGCGGCAGTTTCACCGGCTGCCTGCGCAATATCTTGCCGTTTCTTATCTGGGGAATAATCGGCCTGATGTTATTCATCGTCGCGATTATTCCCATGGGACTGGGGCTGCTGGTTTTGATACCGATGCTTTGGGCCAGTACCTACGTGGCCTACAAAGAGATATTTGTTATTCAGGCCGCCCCATGAACAGGAGAGTCACCTTGCCTGATGTGAACGAATGCCTGCCCGGGCGAAAGACGGCAATGCCGGTGCCCGAACGGCACTTCGTCAACGGACATCCATTGAAACCGCCATTCCCGGCGGGAATGCAACAGGCGCAGTTCGGTCTTGGGTGTTTTTGGGGGGCGGAGCGCAAGTTCTGGCAACTGGATGGTGTGTATACCACCGCGGTCGGGTACGCCGGTGGGCTGACGCCCAATCCCACGTACCAGGAGGTGTGCACGGGATTGACCGGCCATAATGAAGTAGTGCTGGTGGTTTTTGATCCAGCACGCATTTCCTATGCGCAATTGCTGAAGTCATTCTGGGAATCCCACAATCCGACCCAGGGCATGCGCCAGGGCAATGATGTGGGTACGCAGTATCGTTCGGGGATCTATGTCAATTCGGCAGAGCAGCGGGAGGCGGCGCTGGCATCCAGGGAGCGTTACAACGCCGGGTTACGCCAGTCCGGTTTTGGCGTGATTACGACCGAAATACTGGATGCCCCGGTTTTCTACTACGCGGAAGATTATCACCAGCAGTATCTGGCGAAGAATCCGGATGGGTATTGTGGGCTGGGGGGAACGGGCGTTACCTGCGCCTTGTAGCTACAGCGAAGGCACCGTGGCCGCGTGCCGGTGAATCCATTCGGCAGCGATGCGATCCCGATTCAGATTGTACGGGCCGTCCACATATTTCTTCTGCTGAAGATATGCCTCGATGTGACAGATCTGCTCGACGATGCGCATGCGACTGGCATCAATGCGGCAGGGGAACCACACGCCGACCTCCCAGCAATCCCCGCTCTGCCGGACCAACACCACTTTGCCGCGAAACTGTTCCATCTCCCCGCGCAACGGGATGTGAATCTCCAGCGTGGCCCCGGTCGTGATGTATTCCTCGGATTCGAAGATCAGGCCAATGTCTGAATTTTCATTGTTTGCGTCCCGCCCGGCGTTCCCAAACCACACGCGCTTGTACTCCAGCGGGCAACCGAGGGCATGGTGGATGAAACCTGTCTGTGCGTCGCGCACCGGACTGGCGCTCGCGGCGTGGCGCAAGCGCACGGCCGGTGGCCTCAGTTTCGCGGGGCGGGGGACAAATGGATTGCTAAACCATTGAGGTCTCATCACTTTCGCTTCTCCGGAGAGGAACTCTGGTGATACATTTAGTTCAAGGAGAGCAAAATTGCAAGAACTTTTCCATATAAATCCGGTTGTTATGCGATCATCATAAGATCAGTTTTATAAAAAGCTCCTAACTGAGAATACATAACTCGTTGAATTATCTGTAGTTTATGACTATGGTTCCGCACCCGTCGTGAGCGTGGACATTGGGGCTGACGTGAAGTTGCGAGTGACATTGATAGTGGCGGGACTGGCCCTG
>CAYMXG010000201.1:0-4960 GCA_964394115.1 uncultured Enterobacteriaceae bacterium
GGCATTCATGGCGAACAGTTTCAGGTCGACGCGTTCAATGTTTACCTGATCGTGCTGACCTCTTTCGTGGGCATGACCACCTCGATATTTTCCGGCCCCTACATGGCGCATGAACTGGAACTTCGCCGCGTCACACCGCGCCGCATGCGCCTCTACCACGCCAGCTTCCAGGGCTTCATGTTCACCATGCTGCTTTCGCTCTCCACCAACAATCTTGGTGTGCTGTGGGTGGCCCTGGAGGGCGCGACACTGGCCACCGTGCTGCTCGTGAGCCTGTACCGGACCAGGGAGTCCATCGAGGCGGCGTGGAAATATTTCATCCTGTGCGGCGTTGGCATTGCACAGGCCCTGTTCGGCACCGTGTTACTTTATTTCGCCGCAGCCCGGGTCGTGCCCGACCCGGAGCAGGCTCTGCAATGGTCGGTGTTATATGCGCACGCCGCGCAACTCGAACCGGTGGTGGTCGGCATCGCCTTCATCTTCCTGCTCATCGGCTACGGGACCAAGGTCGGGCTGGTGCCGTTGCACAACTGGCTGCCGGACGCCCATTCCGAGGGCCCCACGCCCATGTCCGCCGTCCTTTCCGGCCTGTTGCTCAATGTGGCGTTGTACGCAGTGATCCGGATCAAGATGATTACGGACGGGGCGCTGGCCTCAGGTGTGGCGCACGACCCCCATCTCGCCGGCAAACTGATGATGGGGTTCGGCCTGGTCTCTTTCATTGTCGCCGGCCTGTTCCTGCATCGGCAACGCGATATCAAGCGTCTGTTCAGTTACTCCTCAATTGAACATATGGGACTGATGACGTTTGCCTTCGGCCTGGGCGGGCCGTTGGCCACCTTTGGCGCATTGCTGCACATGACCGTACACTCACTGACCAAGTCCGCGATCTTCGTCACCGTCGGGCACGCCAGCCAGATTGCCGGCACCCAGCAGATTGAACATATCCGCGGCCTGGTCCGTACCCAGCCGGTGGTCGGATGGGGCCTGCTGATCGGCAGCATTGCCATCGCTGGCTTTCCGCCTTTTGGCGTCTTCACCAGTGAATTCCTGTTGTTGTCCGCCACGATGAAAAGCTGGCCGTGGCTGGCGGTGCCGTTGCTGGTTGGACTCGCGGTGGCGTTTGCAGGCCTGTTTCGGCACTTGCATCCCATGGTATTTGGCCAGTCACCGGCGGGACAGCAAGCCATAGCGCTGAATCCGGTGCCGGTGGCATTGCACCTGGCTCTCGTACTCTGGCTCGGGCTTTCCATACCGGCCTTTCTTGGTCGCTGGTTTGACCAGGCGACGCGCCTCATCAGCGGGAGTGGATTGCTGTGAATGAAACCAACGAGCTGCTACCGTTTCTTGATGCCTGCCGGCGCAGCGGCATCACGCCGGGGGACATGGACATGGCGACGCTGGCGCCGGCCGCGCTGCTCCAGGTGGATATTTCGCAGTGGCGCGAACTGGCGCTGGCCGCGAAAACCGCGGGTCTGCGCTGGTGCGCGTTTTGGGGGAGTGAGCACGGCGCTGACCTGGAGGCATTTTCATGCCTCGAGCGCGACGGCGCCTATCTCATCCTGCGTTGCCATTTCGGACGCGAACAGGCACTGCCCTCCGTCACACCCGTGTTTCCGTCCGCTGATCGCCCCGAGCGCCATGCCCGGGATCTGCTGGGGATCGTCTTCAGTGATCAACCGGACGAGCGCCGCTGGACGCGACACCACGCGTGGAAGGCCACCGAGTATCCGCTGCGATCGGAGTTCCAGGGCCAGCCGCCCGGCGCGACACCGGCGGACCATGAATACCCCTTTGTGACCGCCCATGGACCGGGCATCGTGGAGATCCCCGTGGGCCCGGTGCATGCAGGAATCATCGAGCCGGGGCATTTTCGCTTCCAGGCCATGGGGGAAATCATCCTGAATCTTGAGGAGCGTCTCGGTTATGTCCACAAGGGCATCGAAAAGATCGCCGTCGGCCGCGACGCTAACGGGCTCGCGCGCCTCGCGGGGCGGGTCTCGGGCGACACGACGGTTGCCCATGCCTGGGCTGCCTGCCAGGCGCTGGAACGGGCGGCTAAAATCGACGTGCCGCGCAGGGCCCTGTGGCTGCGCGCCGTGATGAGCGAATGCGAACGCGTGGCCAACCACCTCGGTGATATCGGCGCCATCTGCAATGACGCCGCCTTTGCCTTTGCGCAGTACCAGATGTCGCGGCTCAGGGAAGGCTGCCTGCGGGAAAGCGCCGCCGTCTTCGGGCACCGCCTGCTGATGGACTGCGTGATACCTGGTGGCGTGGCCGCGGACATCAGCGCCGAACAGGCCCGGCTCATGCGCAATAACACCGTTACGCTCGCCGCTGAAGTCATCGGGGTCATACAGACGCTGGAGAATTCAGAATCACTGGAGGATCGCCTCATGCGCACGGGCCGGCTGTCCCCGGAGCTGGCGGCGGAACTGGGCGTAGTGGGGATCGCAGGGCGCGCCTCAGGACAAGTCTACGATGTGCGGGCGGACGCTCCCTATGCGCCCTATGACCAATTCGGCGTTCGCGTGCCCCATTACCGTGCCGGTGACGTGGCGGCGCGCGCCAAAGTGCGCTCCGAGGAAATCGCGGTATCACTGGAACTGATTGCGCGCCTGCTGGAATCCCTGCCTGACGGCCCGTGCCGCGTGCCGTGGCAGGCGCCGGCGCATGCCTGTGCAGGCATCGGCATCGTTGAGGGCTGGCGCGGCGAGATAATCAGCTACGTCAGCCTGGATGAACATGGCAAGGTGACGCGCTTTTTCCCGCGCGATCCGAGCTGGCTGATCTGGCCCGCACTGGAGATGTGCGCCCAGGGCAACATCGTGCCCGACTTTCCGCTGTGCAATAAGTCCATGAACGGCTCGTATTCAGGGCACGATTTGTAGGTGCCGGACCAATGCTGACATTGCTGGCAAAAATCATCCGCATCGGTGTCATTACCGAGCCGGCCACGCCGCCCGCTGCCGCGGAGATCGAGCACCTCGGAATCGAGGTCAAGCGCACGCTGGATCGGCGCTTCGCCGGCAGTATGGCCATCCGGCATGTGGACGCCGGGTCGTGCAATGGTTGTGAGCTGGAGATCCACGCCCTGAATAATCCCTATTACGACGTGGAGCGTTTCGGCGTGCATTTTGTCGCGTCACCGCGCCACGCCGATTGTTTGCTGGTCACGGGGCCGGTGTCACGAAACATGGAAATGGCGCTACGGCGCACCTATGACGCCTGCCCGGAACCGAAACTGGTGATCGCCTCCGGGGACTGTGCCTGCAATGGCGGCGAGTTCGGTGTGTCTTATGCCAGTTGCGGCGCGGTGGCCAACGTCATCCCCGTGGACGTGCGCATTGCCGGTTGTCCGCCGTCACCGGCGCAATTGCTCGCGGCGCTGCAATACTTGCTGCAATTGGCACGGGCACAGGACATTCCCCGCTGATCTGCCGCCGGCGCCATCCTCAAACATATCCCTTCGCGGTCAATTCATCCTTCAGGTAGGCATAGTAAATCGGCGCCGCAATCAGCCCGGCGATGCCGAAGGCAGCTTCCATGACCAGCATGGCGATCAACATCTCGAAGGCGCGGGCGTGGATCTGTCCGCCGATGATGCGCACGTTCAGAAAGTATTCCAGCTTGTGAATGATGATCAGGTAGGCCAGCGACCCCATGGCCACGTATATTCCCTGGCTCAGGCTGACGATGAAAATGATCGTGTTCGAGATCAGGTTGCCCAGGATCGGCAACAGCCCGGCCACAAACGTGACCAGGATCAGCGTCTTCGTGAAGGGCAGCTCAATGCCCATCCACGGCAGCACGATGGCAAGGTAGGTGGCCGTAAACCCCGTGTTGATGGCGGAGATCCAGAACTGGGCAAACACCACGCGGCGGAACGCCTGGCTCAGGCGGATGGCGCGCTCGGCGAACGCTTCCGCCAGCGGTCCGCCTTCACCGTCGGAAACGGCGCTCTCCAGCGACAGCAATGCACCCACCACCATACCGAGCAGCACATGGCCCAGCGCCCGGCCCAACTCGGCGCCGGCTACCTGGAACGTCGAGGCGTGTTCACGCAACCAGTGCACCATGGCGCGGCGCATTTCCTCGGCATCGCCCGGAAGGTATTGCAACACCCACTCCGGCAATTGTTCGCGCGATCCCTCCAGGATCTCCGCCATGCGCTGGATCAGCGCGGGCACATTTTCACCGCTGTGACGCAGAAATGACGCCACACCGACAATGGCAAGGATGATCAGAGCGATGACCGCGCTGGCGATCAACGCCACCGCCAGCAATCTTGGCCCTTCCTTGCCCATGACCGGCGGTGTGCTCAGGTTGGGCACCATGACATTGACCAGCGCATACACAAGCAGTCCGGCAATCAACGACGGCAACAGTTTCAAAGGCAGCAACAGCAACAGGCCACCCACAAACAGGGTCCAGGCGAACATATCAAAGCGGGAGACGGAAGGTACATTCATGGCAGGCATGCCCCAGTTTGGAGGGCGGGCGGAGCGACGTCAACGTGGCGGGTGGAAATAGCTCGAAAGAAGAATGGCGTATGTAGAATGTCGTATATGGAATATCCGACCCGGAGTGTCCAATAGGGCAACTTGTTGCGTCTTGCCTTTCACTTGTAGCTTATAGCTTATGGCTTATAACTTTCCTCTTCGCATCGCCATGTGGTCCGGACCCCGGAACATCTCCACGGCATTCATGCGCGCATTTGAGAACAGACCGGATACGATTGTTTGCGACGAGCCGTTCTACGCCCATTACCTGCTTTTGACGCGGCTGCCCCACCCCGGCCGGGAGGAAGTCATTGCCAGTCAGGAAAATGATTGGGGAAAGATCGCCCACTGGCTCACCGGCCCGGTGCCGGAGGGAAAATCCATCTTCTATCAGAAACACATGGCCCATCACCTGCTGCCCGGCATGGGCCGCGAGTGGTTGTCGCGGGTGGTCA
>CAYMXG010000202.1:0-4941 GCA_964394115.1 uncultured Enterobacteriaceae bacterium
CGCTTCATTATCCGGCGCCTGAATATCTGAGTAACCGCCTGAGATCCGCAATGATGCCGGCCGGCTCGGTACCGGCGGGCCACGCCAGCATCAGGTTGCCCATGGGATCCACCAGGTACACGCGCCCGGCACGCAGGGGAGTGTCACCATCGAAAAGTCGAAAATTGTAGCCGGCTTGATCGCCGTCGACGGCGGAACCCGCCACCAGCATTTGACCCGGGTAATCCTGGGTCACTGCTGCCGGCAGATCCGGCGGGAAACGTCCATACACGACGAGTACCCGCTGCACCCGGTCGCTGTGCCGGCCCAATGCCAGCCGCAACTGGCGCAACCGATCGAGCGCGTCCACGCAGGAGCGTTCGCATGTCCCGGAAATCAGAAACAGCAACGACCACCTGGATCGCAGGACGCCGGATGCCTGCCTGCCGCCAATTTCGTAAAGCGGGGCCTCGGGTAACGGACGCGGAGGTGACACCAGTTGCCCATGACTTTGACTGCCACTATCGCGCCCAACGTGGGTGAAATTAAACAGGTACCAGGACACTGCAAAGGGGGCTGCAAAAATGGCCACCAGCAACAGCAACATGACGCGCGGGCTCCGCAGGGCGCTGGTCCCGGGGACGCTCATTGCTGGCGATCATCCCGGTGCAGATTCAATGACAGATAAAGCAGGGCCACGACCGCCGCCATCGCAAACCATTGAAAGGCATAACCCAGATTGCGCTCGTGCCCACTGCCCGGTTCACGCCACTGGCGCATGAATCCGCCGACGCTGCCGGGGTCGAGCCGCAACTCGTAGGGCAGGAGTTTCCCCGCGTATTTTTGTGCCATCTGATCCAATTCAATGCGCTGCAGCCGGACAAGGTTGGGGGCGAGTTGCTCCGGCATATTTTCTCCCAGCTTGATCCCAGGCGGCGGTGGCAGTGCCGCAACGCCGGCAAGCGAAACCAGCCCGGGGGGCGATTCAACCGCCGGAGGCGCGCTGCGATCCGGTCCGGCGGCCACCCAGCCACGGTTGACGAGCACGTAGGCCTCCTGCCCTTCCAACCGCAATGGCGTATAAACGAAATACCCGGCGACGCCGTCGTGTACCTGGTTATCCAGCAGAAACTGCACCGCGCCATCATAGCGCCCGCGCACGTCTAGCTGCCGATGCTGCATAAGCGGAAACTTCCACCCATTGGGGTCATGGGCATCAAGCTGCACCGCAGGCTCGGCGCCCCGTTGCATAAATTGGGCATAGCCGCGCTGCTTTTCCGCCGCGCGACCCAATTGCCATTGCCCCAGCGCGAACAACAACGGGACTGCCACCATCGTCGCCAGTGTCGGCCAGAGCTGCGGGGTGAATTTCCAGCGCCGCATCAATGGCGTGAGTTAAGATCGCAGGCATCGCCCATCGGCGCTGGAGCCGTTGGGACATAAACAGAGAATGCTTTCGCCACCATGGTATTCAAGCTGCTCATCGTTGTACTGCTGCTGGCCATTCTCGCGTCCCTGGCCAGCGGTCTGGTATTTCTCATCCGGGACAAGGGGCAATCTGAACGCACGGTTAAATCGCTCACGATCCGGATCGCGTTGTCGATTGCGCTGTTCCTGTTGCTGTTGATCGGTTATGCGGCCGGCCTGATCCAGCCCCACGGCATCACTCCGGTCCCCTGAAACGAAAAGGCGCCGCAGTTGCGGCGCCTTCGTTCTCCCGCTGGCCGGAACCGCCTACAGCCAGTAGACGAACACGAACAATCCCAGCCACACCACGTCGACAAAATGCCAGTACCAGGCCACGGCCTCAAAACCAAAATGATGGTCGGGCTTGAAGTGGCCACTGACGGATCTAAGCCAGATGACCGTCAGCATCGTGGCGCCGATAGTCACGTGCAGGCCGTGGAATCCGGTGAGCATGAAGAAGGTGGTGCCATAAATTCCTGACTTCAGTGTCAGGCCAAGTTCGTGGTACGCATGCGCGTATTCCATCGCCTGCAAACCGACGAACAGGAATCCGAGCGACAATGTGGCAAACAGCCACCAGCACAGGGCGCTACGGTTGTTCTTTTTCAATGCCCAGTGGGCAAAAGTCACTGTGCCACCGCTGGAAAGCAGGATTGCGGTGTTGAGCGCCGGCACACCAAACGCCGGGATCACTTCCTTGTATGCGCTGAACGTGGAAGGGTCCGGCATTACGCTCATGGGCCAGCTGGGGCTGAATTCCGGCCACAGAAACTGGTGTGTGGAAAACTCGCTGCCAGCACCGCCCAGCCACGGCACCGCGAGTACGCGGGCGTAGAAGAGCGCGCCGAAGAATCCGGCGAAGAACATCACTTCGGAGACAATGAACCAGAACATGCCCCAACGGAAACTGGTGTCCACCTGCTTGTTGAATATCCCCGCCTCGCTCTCGCGGATCACGGTGCCGAACCAGCCGAACAGCATGTAGACAAAAATCGTCAGTCCGATCCCCATAACCATGGGCCCTACGCCTGCCTTGTTCAGCCATAGCGCAGCGCCGGCGAAGACCGAGAAAAGCCCGATGGACCCAAGGATGGGCCAGTGGCTGGGTTCCGGCAGGTAGTAACCGCTGGTCGATGTCGACATGGTGATTCCCCGTTTAAATGTGCTTATGAACCCTGCTTGTCCCACGCGGCGGGCGCAATCCTGGCCACCGCACCGGGTGCCTCAAAAAACGTGTACGACAACGTCAATGTATTGACGCCGGGCGGTAGATCCGCACCGACAACAAACCGCACCGGCATCTTCCGGCGCTCTCCCGGAGCGAGTGTCTGCTGGGTAAAGCAGAAACACTCGGTCTTGTTGAAATACGGCGCGGCCTTGGCCGGCGCCACGCTGGGCACCGCCTGGCCAACCACGGTGCGATCGGAGGTGTTCTCCGCGACGAAATACACCTCGGTGACCTGGCCCGGGTGTACGGTCATCCGGCGCTGGAGTGATGCAAAACTCCACGGCAACGTGCCGTTGATGTTGGTGTCAAATTCCACCACGACCTCACGTCCCCGGTTCACATCCATTGCTGCCGCTTCCACGGCGGTGACGATGCCGGTCCTTCCGCCCAGGCCAGTGTATTCACACACCACTTCATACAAAGGCACGAGCGCGTAACCAAACCCGAACATCCCGATGGCCACACCCGCCAGCTTGAGCGCCAACCGCTGGTTTGCCCGTTCAGTCACAGTGCGTACCCCAGGAAGAAGATCAGATACACGCTGACCGCCACCAGCCCCAGCACGATGGCGGTGCGCCGATTGCGGGCGGCAAGCCCGGGGTTCGTGCGCGGATCGTTGCTGCTTTCATCCATGTCCCGCTCTCGCTCAGGAATGCGCGGTCGCGTCCGTCACTTGCGGCGGCGTGACAAAGGTGTGATAGGGCGGCGGCGAACTCAGCGTCCACTCCAGGCCATGGGCGCCTTCCCAGACCCGATCCGTGGCCTTTTCACCACCGCGGATGCATTTGATGATGATGTAAAGGAACAGCAGCTGGCTCAGGCCAAAGACAAAGCCGCCGATGCTGGAAATGAAGTTCCATTCCGCGAATTGCACCGCATAGTCCGGGATGCGCCGCGGCATTCCGGCCAGGCCAAGGAAATGCTGCGGGAAGAACAGCACGTTCACTGAAATCGCGGACAGCCAGAAATGCGCCTGGCCGAGGGTCTCGTCGTACATGTGACCGGTCCACTTTGGCAACCAGTAGTACACGCCGGCCATCATTGCGAATATGGCGCCGGTCACCAGCACGTAATGGAAATGGGCTACCACGAAGTAGGTGTCGTGGTACTGGAAGTCTGCGGGCGTGATACCGAGCATCAGGCCTGAGAATCCGCCAATGGAAAACAGCACAACAAACGAGATGGCAAACAGCATCGGCGTCTCAAAGGTCAGTGATCCACGCCACATGGTCGACACCCAATTGAACACTTTCACGCCGGTGGGCACGGCAATCGACATGGTGGCATACATGAAGAACAATTCTCCGGCCAGGGGCATGCCCACGGTAAACATGTGGTGCGCCCAGACAAAGAAGGACAGAAAGGCAATCGAGGCCGTCGCGTACACCATGGACTCATAGCCAAACAACGGCTTGCGTGAAAACGTAGGCAGGATCTGCGACACGATCCCGAATGCCGGAAGTATCAGGATGTAGACCTCCGGATGGCCAAAGAACCAGAAAACATGCTGGAACAACACCGGGTCGCCGCCACCGGCTGCGTTAAAAAAGCTGGTGCCAAAATACCTGTCGGTCAGCAGCATGGTTACCGCGCCTGCCAGCACCGGGATGGACGCGATCAGAAGGAACGAGGTAATCAACCAGGTCCAGACAAACAACGGCAGGCGCATGAATGTCATGCCCGGCGCGCGCATGTTGAAGATGGTGGCGATGATATTGATGGACCCCATGATCGACGACGCGCCAAGGAAATGTACGGCGAATATGACAAACGGCATTGCATCGCCAGTTTGCAACATCAATGGCGGGTACATGGTCCAGCCGCCGGCCGGGCCACCGCCGGGCACAATCAGAGTCACCAGCAAAAGAGAGAATGCAAACGGCAGGATCCAGAAACTCCAGTTATTCATGCGCGGCAGCGCCATGTCCGGGGCGCCGATCATCATCGGTATCAACCAATTGGCGAATCCCACCGTCCCGGGCATGACCACGCCGAAGATCATGACCAGCGCATGCAGAGTGGTCATGGAATTGAAGAATTGCGGATCAACATATTGCAGGCCGGGGTGCAACAATTCCGCGCGAATCACCATGGCCATGGCGCCGCCGACGAAGAACATCACCAGCGAAAACAGCAAGTACAGCGTGCCGATGTCCTTGTGATTCGTGGTAAACACCCAACGCTTCCAGCCAGTCGGATGTTGGTCGTGATCTTCGTGGCCATGCATGACTGCTTCACTCATGTCGATTCCCTCACTTTCTGTACAT
>CAYMXG010000203.1:0-4926 GCA_964394115.1 uncultured Enterobacteriaceae bacterium
CCCGCACCACCACTGTATCCGTGCACGTTCCGCCGACGTCCGAGGCAACGATGTAATTCATCCACAAGCTCCACTTTCCAATCCGGGGCGCCGAATCGATGCCATCGCCAGGCTGGATGCGTTCCGATCGCATGTTTGAGGACCGTGTGCCGCCATGGATGGCGGCACCCGAGCCTACATGGCAGATTGCTTGCTCCTGCGCAATCTGCATTTCCGCCATCCATGGCGGTCAGATGTATTCACAGCGTGTCCGAAAACATGCGATCGGAACGCGTCCAGCCGAACCGCTTTGGGCACGATTCAAGCCCCGTCAGATTCATCCATGCCAATGGAAAATACCGACTCCAGGTCGCGCCGCGCGTAGGTCTTGAATGCCAGCAGGGTTTCCGTGCGCGCGATGCCCTGCACATGCACCATCTTTTCCGTCACCAGGTTGGCGATGTCTTCATTGGTGCGCACGCGCACGATGGCGGCCACATCATGACTGCCGCCGACAGAATAAACCTCGGTGATTTCCGGCATCGCAGCCAGTTGTTCGGCCACCTGGTTGATTTTTCCGTGCTCGGTCTGTATCAGGACGATGGCTGTCACCATTTTGACTCTCCGGGTTAGGGAACCTCTGAACTTTTTTAAAGGCTCCGCAGTGCATGGACGCACTGCCATTTTCAATGACGGTCAAGTCATTGAAAATGTGAGGCAAGCGAAAACCACGCTTTTCGCTTGCCGTCCTCTGATAAGTCCAGGATGGACTTATTCAGAGCATTTTAATCTATTGGCGGGACTCCGCGGCCCATGCGCGCAACACGTTGCGTTGCAATTTTCCGGTGTAGGTCTTGGGCAGGGCGTCCACGTATTCGATCAGGCGTGGATATTTGTACGGCGCGATGCTGCCCTTGACCAACTCCTGCAATGTGCGCGTCAGATCCGGTCCGGCAGTATATCCCGGCGCCGGGACAATAAATGCCTTCACCACGTGCCCGCGCTCCCGGTCCGGCGCCGCGACGACGGCGCATTCCAGCACGGCCGGATGCGGCAGCAGTGCCTGTTCCACTTCGGGTCCGGAGATGTTGTAACCGGCGCTGACGATCATGTCGTCGGCGCGACTTTCGTACCAGACGTAACCCTCCGCATCCATGGAGCAGATATCGCCGGTCAGGTTCCAGCCAATGACGACATAGTCGCGCTGGCGCGAGTCAGACATGTACTTGCACCCGGTCGGCCCGCGTACCGCAAGCCGCCCCGGCTTGCCAGGGGGCAGCGGGGCATCGTCCGGCCCCAGGATTCGAATCTCATAGCCGGGCAGCGCCTTGCCCGTACTTCCCGGACGGATGTCCGCGCCCTCGGCGCCGATGAACATATGCAGCATTTCGGTGGTGCCCAGGCCATTGATGATGCTGATGCCGGTTTGCTTGTGCCAGTGTTCAAAGGTTTCCAATGGCAGGTGTTCTCCGGCCGAGATGCACCTGCGCAGACTGGGCAGCGCCAGCCCGGCCATGTGCCGAAGCATGGCACGATAGGCGGTGGGCGCCGTGGCACAGACCGTGGCCTGGTAACGATTGATTCCCTGCAACAGGTCCGGCGCGGAGGCGGATTCCAGCAGCACGGAGCTGGCGCCCGCGGAAAGCGGGAATGTCAGCAGCGAGCCCAGGCCGAAGGTAAAGGCAAGCGGCGGGCTTCCGATCACCACATCCCCCGGCAGCAGTTTGAAAATGCTTGCGCCGACTGTGGCGTTCATGGCCAGCACGTCACTGTGGTAATGCAGCGTGCCCTTCGGCACCCCGGTGGTGCCACTGGTGAAGGCAATCAATGCCACATCATCCCGGGCGGTGTCGACAGTGGGGAATGCGTCCGGTTTTGAACGCATGCGCAGATTGAGATCCGCGCCGGTGCCAATGGAATCAGCGCCGTCGAACTGCACAATCGGGAAGGGAGTGGTTTCAGCCTGGGCCTGTTCCAGTTCCTGCAGCAGGCGCGTGTCACATAAGGCCAGGTTGATGCGCGCCTTGGAAATAATGGGAACCAGGTCACGGGCCCGCAGCAGTGGCATGGTGGCGACGACCACGGCGCCCGCCTTCAATACCGCAAACCAGCACGCCGCCAGCATGGGATTGTTCGGGGCCCGCAGCAGCACGCGGTTGCCGGGCACGATGCCGAAGTCCTCCACCAGCACGTGGGCAATGCGGTTGGCATGGGCGTTCAGTTCCGCGTACGTCCACGTGGCGCCGGGTGCGATGATGGCCGTGGTGCCACCGCGGCCTTCCGCGACGTGCCGCTCCAGTATCCGGGTGACGCAGTTCACGCGTTCAGGAAATTGCAGGGACGCCAGTGAGAAAAAGGTCTGCGGCAGATCCCCAGGGGCAGGAAGATTGTCGCGGGCGAAAGTATCCACGTGGGCTGTGGGCGGGGGCATCGGAAGCCGATATTAGCGAATCCTTTATAAGTAAACTATTCTAGTGGCCCCGTCCCGTACCTGTGCGCGACCGCATGACTTATCAATCTCCTGATGTTAATAAAATCAAGTTGTTAGCTTGCGAACTTGGTTTAACACTTGATGATACCAGTGCGAGACGTATGGCGTCATTGCTGGGGGGGTTCGCCGGTGGATACGCGTTCCTCGACCAATCGGCCGACGAATTGCCGATTCCTGTCCCGCTGGCACGAACCTGGGATCGACCGGAACCACGGGAGAATCAATATGGCGCGTGGGCAGCGAAGACTTCCATTTGCAGCGGCCAACAGGGAGCCTTGTCCGGCAAGCGCATAGTCGTCAAAGACAACATCAGTGTGGCGGGTATTCCCATGGCCAATGGCACCGCCATGCTGGCGGATTTCATTCCTGAATCGGACGCAGAAGTGGTGCGCCGATTGCTCTCTGCCGGCGCTGAAGTAGTCGGCAAATCCGTGTGCGAATTCATGTGTCTTTCCGGCGGCAGTGCCACGTCCGCCAGCGGCCCGGTGCAGAATCCGCGCAAGGCGGGTTTTTCCACCGGCGGATCCTCATCCGGGAGCGCGGCGTTGGTGGCGGCGGGCGAGGTGGATGGAGCGCTCGGCACGGACCAGGGCGGGTCGGTGCGCATTCCCGCCAGTTGGACCGGAGTGTATGGCATGAAAGCCACGCGCGGCGTCGTGCCCTATACCGGCGCCGTACCCATGGAAACCTCCATTGACTATGTCGGCCCGCTCACCGCGGACGTTTCCAGCAACGCGTTGCTGCTGGAAGTGTTGGCCGGTGCACATCTCGATGATGAGCAGGTGTCCCCCGGATATGCACGCGATTACCGCGCGCTATTGGGACAATCCTTGCGCGGTCTGCGCATCGGGATGTTGACAGAGGGCTTTGCCCATCCGGCGGGAGAAAAGGACGTGGACGAGTGTGTGCGGGCCGGAGCCGAGGCGTTGCAGAAACTGGGTGCCATCGTCGAACCGGCTCCGGTGCCTGAACATGCCTGGGGTGCCGGTGTCTGGGGCGCAGTCGTAACCGACGGCTTCTGGAATACGCTGAATCTCGGCGGCCAGGGTTACAACTACGAGGGCGTGTTTTCACCGGCGCTGCATGGGCGCATGGTGAATTGGCGCGATCATTTCGCGTCCATGCCGGAAAACGCGCACATGCTGATGCTGCTGGGCAAACACCTGGAACAGTACCGGGGGAAGTACTACGGCAAGGCCAAGAACATGGTGCGCCGGCTGACTGCGGCCTATGACCGCGCGTTGGCCGGTTGTGACCTGCTGTTGCTGCCCACGACAGTGAAAAAATCCCAACCCAATCCGGTTCCGGGTACGCCGGGTCATGCCGATGAGTTAATCTCTCAAGCCATGGGCAACACCATCAATTGTGCCCCTTTCAATGCCACCGGCCATCCGGCCATGTCCATTCCTTGCGGCCTGCGCGACGGACTGCCGGTGGGACTCATGCTCGTGGGATGCATGCATGCGGAGGCACTGATTTACCGGGCCGCCCACGCGTTTGAACAACAGGTCAACTGGAAGGAGAGGTAGGTCGCCACGCAAACGCGATTCGCCTGCGAAGCCTGATTGCTCCGCCCGCTCCCGGATCTCCCCTTAGACGCGTATTGCACCTCAAAGGCAGGGTGCTGCGGCGGCAGCATGGACGCATTGGCCGGTGCAAGTCCCGGTATTGGCAGTAGATGGTAATTGTAGTAAAGTAAGGATTCCTTACTATTGAAGAAAGGGAAACCTGCCATGCTCGCCAAGGTCACCTCGAAGAATCAACTCACCCTTCCGAAGGCGGTCACCAACGCCATCGGGCCATCGGATTATTTTGAAGTGGAGGCCCGTGATGGCCGGATTATTCTCACTCCGGTTCGCATCCAGCGTGCGGACGCCGTGCGCGCCAAGCTGTCCGAACTGAAACTCACCGAACAGGACATTGCCGATGCAGTGGGCTGGGCCCGCAAAGAACCGCCCAAGAAATCCAGATGACCGGCGCGCCCCGCGTCGTGTTGGACACCAATGTAGTACTGTCTGCGCTGATTTTCAGTCAGGGCCGCTTGGCCGGTTTCCGAAAAGCCTGGCAGGTTGGACGAATCCGTGCCCTGATTTCTTCCGTCACCACGCGCGAACTGGTGCGCGCATTGAGTTATCCGAAGTTCAAGCTTTCCAGTGCGGGGCAGCAGGAATTGTTGGCGGATTACCTGCCCCATTGCACGGCCATACACCTGCCGTCCAGGGCGCCAAAGATACCGGTGTGTCGCGACCCTGATGATCGCTCGTTTCTGGAATTGGCAATGGCCGGGAAAGCTGATTACCTTGTTTCGGGTGATAAGGATTTGATAAGCCTTGGTGTTGTGGGGCGTTGCCCCATCGTCACACCGGCCAGATTTCTTGACGAATTAAAAGTGGGTTGAATTTCTGGAACATTTTCCATCAGATTAGTCACGAATGGCACGTTGGTTTCAGGAGACT
>CAYMXG010000204.1:0-4925 GCA_964394115.1 uncultured Enterobacteriaceae bacterium
ATGCGAAATTCCGCCCCCGGCATCCCCAGTTCCCGGATCTGTTTTTGCACCTTGCCGGTCAGCGTCGCCGCCGCGCTGTTTCGATGCGTGTGCAGGATGCCGGCAGCCAGGACGTAGTCCTTCAGCGCGGCGTCGCGCCGGGCGGTCAGCAACGCCACGGATTCCTCGCCTTGCTCCAGGTCGGCAAGGCGTTGTTCCAGTTGCTCGCGCTGGGCATGCAATTCGGTCACCGGGATGCGGTGTTTGCGCGCGGCATCGTGCAGTTCATCCAGGCGCTGCTCCACGGCGCGCAACTGGCCCGGGTCCAGTTCCAGCCGGTCCAGGTACTGCCGCAGTCCGTCCACCGCCTCGCTGATCTGAATGGCGGCGGTGTCCAGCAGCTCGCGCAGGCCGGCCAGGCTCGGGTCAAAGCGCTGCAAGTCGGCGATGTCCCGGGTCGCATTGCCAAGACGCGTATACGAGGAGTGCTCGGTCTCATACAGGGACGCCAGCACTGTTTGCAGCACTTCCTGCAGGCGCGCACTGTTGGCGAGGCGCCGGTACTCCGCCTCCAGGCGCTCGGCCTCGCCGGGCTCGGGCTTCAGGTCCCGCAACTCATCCACCTGGTAGCGCAACAGCGTCAATTCCGCTTCCCGATCCTTGCCACCGCCATTCAAGTCGGCCAGATGCCGAGCGGCGTCGGACCACCGGCGCCAGGCATCCTGTACTGCCGCCAGTTCCTTTTCGTGTCCGCCGAAATCATCCAGCAGGTCACGCTGGGCCGAAGACTTCTGCAACGACTGGTGCGCATGCTGGCCGTGAATGTCGACAAACAACTCGCCCACTTCACGCAGGAACTGCTGGGCCACGGGACTGCCGTTGATGAACGCCTTGGAGCGGCCGTCCTGCCCGATCACGCGCCGGATCAGAAGCTCGCCCGCACCGGAGTCGAGTTCCTGAAGCTCCAGCAGCGGCAGCAATTCAGGTACGTCCTGGCTGGCAAATGTCGCCGATGCCTCCATGCGTTCAGCGCCGGCGCGGATCAAGGTTGCATCGGCGCGATCGCCGAGCAGAAACCCGAGCGCCTCGATCAGGATGGACTTGCCGGCGCCGGTCTCGCCGGTGAATACACTGAGGCCGGGGCCGAATTCCAGCTCCAGTTCCTCGACCACGGCAAAATTGCGCAGGTGCAGATGACGCAGCATGGCCCGATCTTTCATCCCCAGTTCAATTTTGCGCGCAGAATGCTGAAGTGGTCATGATCTGGCGGATGGATGAGACGGATGGATCGGTCCTTCTTGTGAATGTTGACCCGGTCGTGGGTCTGCAATTCGCAAATGATATCCCCATCGCAGGTCAGGTGGGCGCGATCGATCTCCGGCGTGCCCACAACGATGGTAATACGGCTGTCCCCGGAAATGACTATCGGACGGTTGCTCAATGTATGCGGGCATATGGGGACCAGCACCAGCGCGTTCAGGGCCGGGTGCAAAATGGGACCGCCACCGGACAACGCATAGGCAGTGGAGCCGGTGGGCGACGATATGATCATGCCGTCAGCGCGCTGGCTGTGCAGCAGGCAGTCGTCCACATAGGTTTCCAGCTGCACCAGTTTGGCGATATTCCATTTCTGGATAATCACGTCATTGAAGGCGTCGCTTTCCGCCACCACGTTGCCGGCACGGACCACGCTGCAATGCAGCTGAAAACGCTCATCCTCGACGTACTTTCCATCGAGGATCTGCCCCAGCTTGGCCTCCACGGAATCTGCCGGGATATCCGCCAGGAATCCAAGCCGGCCGCGGTTGATGCCCAGCAGGGGTACATCGTGATCCGCCAGCACGCGCGCTGCGCGCAGCATGGTGCCATCGCCGCCGATGGTGATGGCAAGGTCGCAGCCGCTGGGAAGATGCGCCGGCGCCGTCGGCAGGCCGCTGTCCGGCAGCAGCGTGGCGCAAAACTCATCCAGCACCACGATTACGCCGCGCGCAGTCAGAAAGCGCACCACGGCGGCCACGGTTTCCTTTACCTCGTGGGCGCGGCTGTTGGCGATCAGGGCAATGCGTTTGAAGGTGCGCATGATGCGTTGGGCTCGAGGCTTCCTGTTTGACTGATTGCCCGGCAAATTAGCATGCCACCGGGGGTGCGCCAACCGCGTTCTTTGCACTCGGGGTAGCAGAGTGCTAGATTTCACGGTACGCGTTTCCCGTTGCCGTTCCCATGTCCAGACAAACCGCCGATTCAAGTTCACTTTCCGATCGCAGCCTGTTCCTGTTCAAGGCGCTGGTGGAGCATTTCATCCAGGACGGACAGCCGGTCGGTTCGCGCACACTGGCGCGGGATATCGGCCTGGACCTGAGTCCGGCCACGATTCGCAACGTGATGGCCGATCTGGAGGATTTGGGGCTGCTGCATTCTCCGCATACGTCCGCAGGGCGTGTGCCGACGGCCCGCGGTTACCGCCTGTTCGTGGACAGCCTGTTGCGTGTCAACAAGCTGGACGAGCAGGAGGTGCAACGTATTGCCCGCGACCTGGAGCCGGGCCGGGACGTGCAGGCACTGATGGCGCGCACCTCGTCGATGCTGTCCGAGATCACCCGGCTCGCGGGTATCGTCATGCTGCCGCGTCCGATCCAGCAATCGCTGAAGCACATCGAATTCGTGGCACTGTCCGACAACCGTGTGCTGGTCATCCTGGTGATCAATGAACACGAGGTGCAGAACCGGATCATTCACACGGCGCGTCCGTTCCAGCCGTCCGAGCTGCAACAGGCGGCGAATTACCTGAATACCACCTATGCCGGGCGCGAGCTGCATAACGTCAGCGATGAACTGCTGCGCGACCTCAAGCTAATGAAGGAAGATGTCAGCAACCTGATGCAGACCACCATCGAGATGGCCCAGCGCGCCTTTGGAACAGGAGGTGAGACCGGCGGCGATTACGTCCTTTCCGGCCAGACCAATCTCATGGGCGTGGGCGATCTCACCGACATGGACAAGTTGCGCAAACTATTTGAGAGTTTCAATCGCAAACGCGACATACTGCATTTGATGGAACAGGCGGTGCACGCCAGGGGCGTGCAGATATTCATCGGTGAGGAATCCGGTTACGAGGTGCTGGACAACTGCAGTGTGGTCACGTCCCCGTATGAAGTGGACGGGGAAATCCTGGGCGTGTTGGGCGTTATCGGCCCCACGCGCATGAATTACGAGCGCGTCATCCCGATCGTGGATATCACGGCGAAGATGCTGGGCTCGGCCTTGAATACCCGCGTCTGAACCCCCAAATTCCTGAACCGGCGGCTTTGGTCGCCCAGAGCGTCTTTTGCCTGTATTCGTGCAATGCGAGGGAGAACATGACAACACAGCAACCGGATGAGAAGCCTGACCAGCCGCAGGCGGGGTCTGTCCCCGGCAATGGCGGTGGCGAAGCGTCCTCGGTCGCCGCCGGGGACTCGACCGGGAACCTGGTCGACTCGGTGGAGGTGCTGCGGCAGGAGTTGGAAGGTTTACGGCTGAAGCTGACGGAGGCCCAGGACCGGGCCCTGCGCGTCCAGGCGGATGCGGAAAACCAGCGCAAGCGCATGGCGCGGGACGTGGAAAATGCGCACAAGTACGGGCTGGAGCGCCTGGTGGCGGACCTGATCCCGGTGGTGGACAGCCTGGAGCTGGGGATCGAGGCCACCGGCACCGGCACAGACATCGAGAACTTGCGCCAGGGCATGGATCTGACCCTGAAGAAGTTTCTCGATACCCTGGCCCGTTTCGGCGTCACGGTCATAAATCCCCAGGGGGAGAAGTTCAACCCGGACCGGCATGAAGCGGTCTCTGCCCAGCCGCTGGAAGGCGCGGAGCCGAACAGCATCATTTCCGTGATGCAGAAGGGGTATGAATTGAACGGCCGGCTGGTGCGCCCGGCCATGGTTGTCATTGTGAAAGGAAACTGACGCGGGCGTCATTCGGGCGGGTGGCGCCGGATCGTTCCATCCGCGCGCAGCGTAGCGAGCACGCGTGGGACGAGTCGGTGGCAGGACCCGCCCGCCCCGAATGCATTGGAAGTGTGTGACGGCCTTGAATTGGCCGGAGCCGCCCCCATATAACGGTTATCGATTTATCACTTTGTATTTCAACGAGTTAGCAGCGGAGAGACTCCATGGGAAAGATCATCGGCATTGACCTTGGGACCACCAATTCCTGCGTTGCCGTCCTGGAAGGCGGCAAGGCGCGGGTGATTGAAAACAGCGAAGGCGCCCGCACGACGCCGTCCATTGTCGCCTTTTCCGATAACGACGAGGTGTTGGTGGGTCAGTCCGCCAAGCGCCAGGCCGTGACCAACCCGGCCAATACGTTGTTCGCTGTCAAGCGGCTCATCGGCCGGAAGTTTGCCGATGATGTGGTCCAGAAGGATATCAAGATGGTGCCCTACAAGATCGTCAAGGCCGACAACGGCGACGCCTGGGTGCAGGCCAGCGGCAAGAAGATGGCGCCGCCGGAGGTGTCCGCGCGCGTGTTGATGAAGATGAAGAAAACCGCAGAGGATTACCTGGGCGAGGAAGTGAAGGAGGCCGTCATCACGGTGCCGGCCTATTTCAACGATTCCCAGCGCCAGGCCACCAAGGATGCCGGGCGCATCGCCGGGCTGGAGGTCAAACGCATTATCAATGAGCCCACTGCCGCGGCGCTCGCCTACGGCATGGACAAGAAAAAGGGTGATGCCAAGATCGCAGTTTATGACCTGGGCGGCGGCACCTTTGACGTGTCCATCATCGAGATCGCGGCGGTGGACGGCGAACACCAGTTCGAGGTGTTGTCCACCAACGGTGACACGTTCCTCGGCGGCGAGGACTTTGACCTGCGTATCATCGATTTCCTGTGCGAGGAGTTCAGGAAAGACAGTGGTATCGACCTGCATACCGATGCGCTGGCGTTGCAGCGCCTGAAGGATG
>CAYMXG010000205.1:0-4903 GCA_964394115.1 uncultured Enterobacteriaceae bacterium
GTCTTTGTCGGCACCTGGGTCCTGATTGATCAGGGATTGATGGGCTATCTCATCATTACCGACCGCAGTTATGTCTCGGTAGTCGTCATGGCCATGTACCTGTTGGGCCTGGGCCACAGCCTGAAGCGAACATGGGCCTTGTCCTGCGAGCTGAACTGGACGGCGCAGGTGGAGCAGGTATTGAACGCGCAGGCCGGCGCCCTAATCCGGGTGGTCGATGAAGGTCTGGTTTGCGGCGACCGCATCCTTCCACGCGGCTTTCTCACCGCTCATGTCATCGATCTGTTGAATACCCGCCGGGCGCAACAAGCGGACATGGACGCCGCCGAGACCGGCGCCGAATTGCTGGAGGCACATTGCGTCCCCTGGCGCAGCGAGAATGAATTCGGCTGGTTCCTGATTGATCTGATGCTGAAGGTCGGCTTCCTTGGCACCTTGGTCGGGTTCATCTGGATGCTGGCCTCGGTCTCCCAGCATCCCCTGGTCGATGCGACATCCATGCAGGTCATCCTCCGGGAAATGAGCTTTGGCATGAGCACGGCGCTCAACACCACGCTATCAAGCCTGTTGGGTGGGATCCTGCTTTCCCTTCCGTATTACATGTTGGGCCGGGGACTGGAGGAACTGTTCGAAACCACGGTGCGCCTGACCCGGGTTGAGATATTGCCGCGCCTGGCGGCCGCGGGTTTCTAGGAACAGCCAATGGCCGTGCGCCTGAGCACCAGATCCAAGTTTCAACAGCCGTTCGACCCGATGACGGCGGTCCTGTTCAAGATGATCCAGGCGCTTACCTTCTTCTTCGTGCTGGCAGTGCTGTTCATGAACCCGGTGGCGAAGAAGGGCATCATCGAAACCAAGGCCGAGTACCTGATCACGGTAACGTGGCCGGACAACAACCCGGATGACATTGATGCATGGGTGGAAGATCCGAACGGAGCGCTGGTCTGGTTTCGCAGCCGCGACGCGGGGCTGGTGCACCTGGATCGGGATGACCGCGGCATGCTCAACGACACGCTGAACATCAATGGCCGGGTCCTGCAAAACCCGCTGAACCAGGAAGTGGTCACCATCCGCGGGATCGTGCCGGGCGAATTTATCGTCAACGTGCATTACTTCGCCTCGGAGACCGGCAAGCCGGTGAAGGTCACGGTGCGGGTGGACAGGGTGAATCCGTCGCTGGAGGTTGCGTACTACGACACGGTGACACTGGAGCAGAAGGGCGAGGAAAAAACCGCGTTGCGTTTCCGCCTGAACGAGGACGGCGGGATTTCCGGGATCAATCACATCCCCAAGACGCTGGTAATGGCGACCAAATGAACGACACGACGCGAGGAGCTTCCTGGTGACGCTGGGTACCGGCGGGCTGGTGGTCGCGTATGTGCTGGTGACTGCACTGCTGCTGGCGCTGCTGTTCAACGCGCGCGGGCCGTGGTGGGGCAAGGCTGCGGTCATTGCCGCAGCGTCGATTTTTTATGTCCTCCCCTATGTGTCCTGGCCGGCGTTGCTGGGTTGGCCGACGATTGATGAATTGCCCGAACAATTCAACCTGTTGAGCATGTATGTGCAACCGCCCGATCAGCTCACCGGCTCCGAAGGGGTCATTTACCTGTGGGCTACGGAAATCACCAAGGCCGGCGGCCATGGCATGCCGCGCGCGTACAAGTTCGGTTATTCAGTGGCGATGCACGAAAATGTGACGCGGGCCGGAGACAAGTTGAGCAAGAATATCCCGCAGATGGGCAAGGTGGTGAAGGAAAAAAAGGGCAAGGTCGGACGGTTCCAGTTCGCCAGCCGGCTCGGACAAAAGAGCGCGAAGCTGGAATTTTACGACGCGCCTGCGCCGTCGATGCCGGAGAAGTAGGACGGATCGCACCCCGCCGCTGCATTCAGCCCTGCGCCTTGCCGTCCATCAAACGCTGCACCATTTCCGCCAATTCCCGCATGGTGTGCGGTTTGTGGAGAAATTCCCGTATGCCAACCGCCTCTGCCTCGGCGCGCAGTTCCGCCGTCAGGTAACCCGAGGCGAGCGCTACCGGTAGATCCGGTCGCATTCGCAGGAGCTCTCTCGCCACCTCCAACCCCGATTGCGCCGGCATGTTCAGGTCGGTAATGGCGAGGTCGAACCTGGCCGGGTCGGAGCGGAACGCCGCCAGTGCCTCAGCAGGGCGCGTGAAGCACCTGACTTGGTAGCCCAGCCCGCCAAGGAAACGCATCGCCAGCGAGACCAGTGGTTCCTCGTCGTCGAGAAAAAGGATGCGCAGGTTGCCACCAGGTTGTGGCGCGACGGGCGCCTCGGGTGTGCTCTCAACCACCGGTCCTGCCGCGGGAAGCGACAGGTGAAACACCGTGCCGCGCCCGGGTTTGCTGTAAACCATGATGGTACCGCCATGGTTCTTCACGATGCCGTCCACCACCGCCAACCCGAGACCGGTGCCCTCTCCGGGCGCCTTGGTGGTAAAAAATGGATCGAAGATGCGCGCCATGGTCGCTGCATCCATGCCCATGCCGGTGTCACTTATGCGAAGCCGGGCGTAGCGGCCGGGTGGCAGGCCTGAGTGTGCATCCTCGATACTCAAATCCACGCCCGAGAGCGTGACCTCTATGCGGCCGGTCTGTCCCGTGATGGCGTGTCGCGCGTTCGTGCACAAATTCATCAGGATCTGGTAGATCTGCGTACGATCCGCCAGTACATTCGGCGTGCCGGGCGCACAGGTGACCACGAGTTCAATCCCCGCCGGCAACGTCGCTTTCAGCAGCCGCACCGACTCTTCCACCACTTCCTGTAATCTTATGATGTTCCGCTCCTGCGGCCGGCGGCGGCTGAAGGTGAGGATCTGCTGCACCAGATCGCTGGCGCGGGCGCTGGCCTTATCGATCTCACTCAGGCTCTCCTGCGCGGGGTGATCCGGTCCCAACTCCTGGCGCGCCAATTCCAGGTTGCCGACGATTACCGCCAACAGATTGTTGAAGTCGTGCGCGATGCCGCCTGCCAGCGTCCCCAGCGCCTCCGACTTCTGCGCCTGGCGCAACAGAAACTCCAGCCGCTCGCGTTCCGCTTCCGCATTCCTGCGTTCGGTGATGTCCTGTGTGGTCCCAACCAACTGGACCACGCGCCCTTCCGCATTACGCCTGGCCTGCGCGATCACGACCAGGGTGCGCGTGGTTCCATCCGCACCCGCAATGCGATACTCGGTTTCCCACCGGGTCTCGGTCGAGGCGACAAACGCCTGGAATTCGGCGTCAAATCGCGCGCGGTCCTCGGGCACAAAAAGGTCGAGCAGGCGTTGGTAATCGGGTGGTGCGCCCACAGGCAGGCCGTGCAGCACGAACATGTTGCGTGACCAGATGGCGTGATCCCGCGACGACACGGTCCAACTTCCCATCCCGGTAAGGTGCTGGGCTGCATTTAGCTGGGCCTCGCTCTCACGCAATCGCTCCTCTGCCTGCTTGCGCTCGGTGATGTCCTCCAGGGTGCCAGCCACCCTGACAACCTTTCCCGCGGCATCGCGTTCCGCCCGCCGATCGGCCCGGATGAACCGTTGTGTTCCATCTGTTCCCACGATGCGGTACTCCGCCTCCGACTCTGTGTCTGAGGAGGCGATAAACGCCTGGAACTCCGCGTCCACGCGTGCCCGGTCCTCTGGAGCGACAGCGCGGAGGAACCCCTCGAAAGTCGGGGTCGCGCCGGCCGGCAAGCCGACCAGTGTGCACAGGTAATCCGACCAGATGTGGCGACCGGAAGGTTCCCAGGTATAACTTCCCTTTTTGGCGATACGTTGCGCCTCATTGAGCCGCGCCTCGTTCTCGCGGAGTGCCGTTTGTTGCGCGGTGAGTTCGTCCATCATCTGGTTCACAGCCCGCCCGATGCTGGCAATCTCGTCCACACCGTCAGTCGGTGCGCGTATATCCGTGTGGCCTGAAGGATATGCAGCGACGGCCGTCAGGAGTTGTTTGACGCGTCGCGTCAAAGTGGCGTGAAGAAAGACCCAGACACCCAGGCAGGCCATGATGGCTGTCAGGCCTATGCCCAGTGAACGCTTGAAGTTAACCACCACCAAATCCTGCTTCACCGCAGTCAGATCGGTCCGCGTGTAAAACATCCCCAACGGCGACGGATTCAATTCGCCTGGACCTGGACTGCGGTTAATCGGGAAGGCTGCGTGTAATGTATTGCCATCGGGTGAGATGGCGAGTTTGGCACTCAGGGACTCGCGCGCCTGTTGCACGAGCAATTTCGCCTCCGCCGGCAGCGTCTCGTCCACGGCATGGTTCCGGTAGGCTGGGTCCGTCGCGTACAGCACCCGATCGCCGGTAGCGTCGGCTACCAGGGCCAGCGACAGGTTGGGAACGACAGCCAGGAACGCGATCTGCTGTTCCGCGACAGCCGGGTTGCCGTCGATCAGGAGGCGTTCCAGCATCGGCGCGACGGAACTGCCGAAGCCGGTCGCGCGGCGGAGCGAGAGGTCATCGACGGCCCGGGTCGAAAGGTACAAACCGAGGAAAAAGCCGACGGCCGTCAGGATGGCGGCAAGGAGCGCCAGCGCGACCGGAATCGAGTGACGCAAAGGCAACGAAAGCTTCATGGCTCAACCGTCCGGAGCAAGCGGACTTGCAGACAGTTCGATGGGTGAAGTCTAGCCCAGCGTAACCCCACTGCCTAACGTCAGGGGCTCGCGCTCCAACTGGTGCAGTGCTGCGGTACTGCGCGAAAATTCAGAACGTGTAGGTGAGCCCCAGACCGATCACATACTGGTTTTGGGATCCCTGCTGCTCGACCAGCGGACTGTCCGCAGCGTCGCCCAGCAAACGTTGATATTCCACCTGGCCTGCCAGTGTCCAGTTTTCCCCGAACTTGTAACCGCTGCTCAGGCTGATGGCCACATCACGAATGCCCGCATCGGCA